>JBFJTO010000001.1:0-21692 GCA_041625295.1 Acidimicrobiia bacterium
GGGGTCGCATAGTTTGGCCTAGTGCGCGGCACTCGAAATGCCGTAGGGGGTTGCACCTCCTCGAGGGTTCGAATCCCTCCCCCTCCGCCGGCGGATGCCCGCGTGGTTCTCCGGGTTTCCTCCGGAGGGATGACCGAGCGGTCGAAGGTGACAGTCTTGAAAACTGTTGTGGGCCTACCGGCTCACCGTGGGTTCGAATCCCACTCCCTCCGCCCCGGGCGGAAGGCCGTCCGTGACAATTGGAGAGGTGGCCGAGTGGTCGAAGGCGCTCGCCTGCTAAGCGAGTAGGGGGTTTAAAGCTCCCTCGAGGGTTCAAATCCCTCCCTCTCCGCAACAGGCCGTTGGCGCGCCCTTTCAGCCGCCGGCATCGACCCAGTCGTCGACGAGCGTCGCAAGTACGGGCAGAGGCACCGATCCCTCGGTCAGCATCACATCGTGGAACTCGGGGAGGGAGAAGCTCGAACCCAGCTCTTGCTCTGCGTGGGCCCGCAGCCTCAGGATCTCGCGCTGGCCCATCTTGTACGAGAGGGCCTGTCCGGGCATTCCGATGTATCTGTCCACCTCCTGTTCGATGGTGGCGGGTTCCACTGCCGACCACTCAGTCAGAAAGTCGATCGCTTGCTGCCGTGACCAGCCGAAGTGATGGATGCCGGTGTCCACGACCAGGCGCCCGGCCCTCCAGGAGTCGGCCGATAGCATTCCGATCCGGTTCACAGGCGAGGAGTAGAGGCCCATCTCGTCTGCGAGTCGTTCCGAATAGAGGCCCCAACCTTCGGCGTGGGCAAAGCCGATGGCGTGCTTGCGAAAGTCGGGAATACCTTCCAGTTCGGATGCAATCGTCACCTGGAAGTGGTGACCGGGGATGGCCTCGTGGAATGCGGTCGACTCTGCGTCGGTACGCAGGCGCGTCTCCGGGGCGTGGGTGTTGAGGAAATACGTGCCGGGCCGTGATCCATCGGGAGCGGGCGGGTAGTAATACGCCGGCGGCTGCGATGGCGCCAACGCGGCCGGAACCTCCGTCACCGCGCAGGGCGCCTTGGGCATGGCGTGGAACCATGCGGGGGCTGCGGTCCAAGCACGTTCGATCGCCTGGCGCGCCTGAACCAGCATCTCCTCGGAGGTTGTGAATCTCAGTGTCGGGTCGCTCCGCAGCCGCCTGAAGATCTCGGTGTGATCGTCGGTGCCCAGGGCGTCGGGTCCGATGCTCGAGTATTCGTCCAGCAGGGCATCTGTGGCCTGTTCGAGACCGATGGCGTGAATCTCGTCGGGTCCGGATTCGAGCGTCGTGAAAGCACGAATCAGCTTGGCGTAGGTCTCCTCGCCTCCCTCGGTCCAGACCAGGCCGGCCTTTTCTTGGGGCCGACCCAGTGGCGCTATGTGGTCTGCCAGAGCACGTCGGTAGGTGGCGAAGGCCGGACGAATCAGGTCCCGGATGATGTCGCTGAGGTCGTCCCGCCAGCCGCCGGCTCCGACCCAGTCCTGGGGTGGTCTTGTCAACAGGAATGGGTCCGCCTCAACCGGGGATCCGAGGTAGGCGTCCAACTGCGCGAGCACATGCTCGACGTTGAGTGCGGCGGGCACCACCCCTCGTGCCGCATCTGAGCGGTGTTTGGTGACGGCACGATCCAGGTAGTCGGGTATGGAGCGGTAGCGCTCGAGCAGCATTCCAGCCTGCTCGGGGGTCTGTGTGGTGGTCTGTGCTGCGCTTTGCTGCAGCGAGACATGCACGCCGATGAGCGGATCTATCGAGGCGATGAAGAGGCCAGACTCCACCAGCACGAGTGCGGTGTTGCCCTCGGCGATGAGGAGCAAGCGGGTCAGGCGGTCGTCGCGATCGAGTGAGTCGGCGTCGATCGCTTCGGCGTCGGCGATCACCGACCGGATGCTGGCGACGAAGGGAGCGATCTCTTCGTCGGTGATGGGTCCCAGGCGATCGTCGAAGCGGTGATCCCCGAGCAACGTGGCGGTGCTTGGTGATACCTCGAGGCTGATGTCCCAGAAGCGTTTCGACAGCTGATCGATGGGGTGATGCACAACAGTCTCCGATTCAGGTTTTGTGGGGTTCTGCGGTTGACTACCGTAACGATATCCCGGTTACCCAACAGCCGGGCGTGCGCCCGTAGCTCAAATGGACAGAGCGTCTGACTACGGATCAGAAGGTTGGGGGTTCGAGTCCCTCCGGGCGTGCTGCTGAGACCCCTGCGTGAGTGCGGAAGTCTGTCTCTTCCCGAGCTTCATGCCGCGTAACGAGGTGGGCCGCTCGAGTCGACATGCGTTCTTTGCCGTCCGGGGTGGCACTTGCGCTCGGATTGGGTGCGGCGAAGTCTCAAGCCTGATCAGCAGAGGAATCGGACCCCTCCGGGTAGCCGCTGACACGGCCTGCACTTCCACGGATCAGAAGGTTGGGGGTTCGAGTCCCTCCGGGCGTGCTACCGGGCGCGTGTACGCATGGTTGGGATGGTGAGGGTCGTCTAGGGGCCGGTGATGGTCTCTTTGATCCAGACCCCAATGGCTTCGGGCTGGAGTGCGTCCACCACGGTCTCAGTCCAGTCGTCGGCGATGCTTTCGATCGAGCGCGCCTCTTGGAGTCTCGTGGTGAATCCTTCAGAGATAGCTCGGGCTTGGTACCTGGCTCGGTTGAAACGACGATCGACCGCGTGCTGAATCCGCCGCCTGAGTGGGTTGAACAGCGCGGCGACAGCGAGAGTGGAGCCGGCCACAGCGAGACTGCTGTCTGTAGGCAGGAGGGTTGTGATACCGGTTACTGCTCCGAAGAATGCGGATGCGAGGAGTGTGACAACCACCGTGTAGCTGATAGACCGAGAGATGATCCGGTCGATCTCGAAGACTCGATAACGAACGATCCCGGCCGTGAGGGCCGCACCGACAAACAGGGTGAACAACGTGTTGAAGACGGCGTCCGTTACCGCGGTCGTCTCAAAGGCGGGGCGCAGGAGAAGCAGGTAGAAGAGCGCAACAGCCCCCACCCAGGCGATCACTTTCATCTGTTGACGTCCGACGCCTGTGGATCGGCGGTAGCGAGGTATCAGCGATAGGGCTCCTGAGATCGGCAGCATGAACAGGCCCCAGTTAGCGGTACTTCGGATTCCGCTGAAAAGAGCGATGTCCCTGCCCAGCGCGTCGATGCCCAGAGGGTTTGGCAAATCACCGAACTCCATGATCGGAGTGGGGTCGAGTGCCGCGAAGAGGAAGGTGATGACGACGATCGACCAGATCGCAGGGACGATCGGTCTCCATCGGGACGAAGGGAGCCTCCCGTCCGGGTAGTACAACAGGATCAGCGGGATCGTCACCGGTGTTCCGATCCAAACCCAACGTGACACCCACCCGGCGAAAAGCGCTATTCCGGCTTGACCCCAAGCTGCCAGGGCATACTCGGTGAGTTGCGCATAGAACTCCTCCACGGGGAATGTGACACCGACGAGCATCATGGCCCAGGCCACCTTGTTTGCGGACTGGGTTCTCAGAATCAGGAGGGCCAGCGTTGCGATCGTCAGGAACGAGAGGTTCTCGATCGCCTTGGCGACCAATTCTGCAGACAACCCGCCGCTCGGTTCGTTGGCCACCGCCAGGACCACGCTCAGTACGTATGCAAAGAGCGCCACGAGCCAGGCAACCCTGGAGGCGGCCTTCATTAGGCCGGATCTGGTAGCCATGGCGCCAAGTATCCCCGATCATGAGTTACGGAACCGTTACGACCTGTGTATCTCGGCAACTCCAGGATCGGTCTGCGAAAGCCTCTTGTCAGGCGTTCCGCGCACCTGACGCGACGGCTCACTTCGGAGTCAGGGGCCTTTCAACCGACCCTTGGGTAAACGCGATCGCCGCTGAGTTTCTCGTAGAGCATGACGGCGAAGTGGATGACACTCGCAAACCCGGGCAGGCTGGCGCTGGCCCCGACGAAGTGCAGGTTCGGGATCGGACTCTTGTGGTTGAGGCGCTTGAGGTTGACGTGCCGAGGATCGAGTGGCGTGCCGTAGCAGTTGCCCTTCGGTGCGCGGACATAGAAGTCGTTGGTGAGGGGACTCCCTACAGCCATTTCGACGATGTGATCAGAGAGGTCCGGCACGAACTCGGACTCGACGATGGAGATGATGCGGTCGGCGAACTGCTGCTTGGCGGCCTGGTACGCCTCCTCGCTCTCTGCCCGCAGCTTCGAAAAAGAGTCGTATGCGCACGGCGCCACCATGACGAGTTGGCTGCAGCCTTCCGGAGCGAGGGCGGCGTCATGTGGACGCAGGGTCGGGGAGTTGCAGAAGAAATAGGGACGCTCTGGAATCGTGTCTCCCAGCTGGTCGTCGTAAACCTCGTTCAGGTCGATCTTCGGGTGCCAGAAGATGTTCTCCTCACCAAGTCCGTACTTCCGGAGGTCAATGGCGCGCAAGCCCAGATAGATGCTGACAACGCTGGGCCCGTAGCCGTAATCGAGTTTGCGAAGAAAACGTTTCGGGAAATGCTCGCGGCCGATCAAGTCGAGGCTGAGCTGTGCATCCATATCCAGCAGGAACACATCTGCGCTGAAACTCTCCCCACGCGCCGTGGTGACGTATCGAGCCACACCGTCCTGTACGTCTATCCCGGTGATCTCGGTCGACATCATCGCCAGGCATCCGGGTTGCTCCTTGATCTTGTTGAGCAGCGCCTGCATGACGTTGCGATAACTTCGGGCAGGGTGGTAAGCGCCCTGGTTGTAGCTGCCTACACCGCCTGCCTGCACCAACAACGACAAATCGCGCGGCGGGGTGAAGAAGATCGCGCTCTGACCGGCCAGAACGAGGCGAAGCTCTGGCGGGAAGTCGAGTCTGTCGAAAAGTCTTTCCAGAGTCCAGGCCCGGTAACGGAACAAGTGCCAGAAGCGTTTTGGATGGACGACGATCGTTCGCCACGAGAAGCCGATCGGAAGGTCGTACAACTGCCGATGGAGAGTGTCGATGATCTCGTAGTACTCCCGAAGTCCTGGCTCATGATCCGGGAACATCGCGCTCAGTCGCTCGAGTTCCCGCCCGAAGCCGCTGCCGATCGTGTAGTCGACGCCCGGACCAACGACCCGATCGAAGCCATCCGGGTCGAGACGCCGGAAGGCAACTTCTGTTTCCAGTCCCAGCTTCTCGAGCACCTGATAGACACGCTGACCGGGTCCGCAGTCCCACACGTAGTGAAGCTCCGCGCAGAAGGCGAACCGCCCTTTCATGAAGGTGTGGCCATAACCGCCCGGGAGGTAGTGCTGTTCGAATATGGCAACGCGCTTGCCCGCGTTGGCGAGCAACGCGCCGAGCATGAGCCCTCCGATGCCCATCCCGACGATGGCGTAGTCGAAATGCTCCTTTGCCGGCTTGTCGAGCTTCATGGCTGCCCGTCGCGATCGAGAACCAGACCTCCCGCCCGTCTATGGGCGGGTCGTCAACGATCTGAGAAATATAGGCCATGGCCAATCTGAAAACCCGAAGCTGGCCGGCATTGAGCCGTGCAGCCCGTTGGCTCACCCGGCGAACGAATGGCAGGCCTGGCACACCCTGGTCGTGCGTTCTTCGTTCAGGAACCCGATATCCATTGACCCGTCGGTCTTGTGGCTCTCGTGGCAATCGACGCAGAGCTCGCCAGATCGCCGGGTTCTGTCTCAGCCAAGGATCGTCAGAACTCTGGTAGGATCCGGCTTGCCGCATCGGGTGGAGGCCAGCGAATTGTCGCTTCCTCGATGACTTAACGGCGTTTTCTTCTCACCGGTTGGACTGCCTCTTCGGCCGATGCTCGATCAGATCGAGCGAGATTGGCCATGTTCAACCCAGGAGTCATCATTACTACTTCGTTCGCCCAACTCGGGCTGCCAGAGGACCTCGTGCGTGCCCTCGCATCCCGCAACATCGTCGAACCGTTTCCGGTTCAGTCGGTGACCATCCCCGACGCTCTAGCCGGCAAGGACATTGCCGGCATGGCGCCCACCGGATCCGGCAAGACCCTCGCATTTGGTCTTCCCCTGCTCGCAGAGGTTGGCCGAGGCTCCCGCTATCGCCCCCGCGCCCTGGTGCTGGCGCCGACCCGTGAGTTGGCTGAACAGATCAAGCAGGAACTGGCACCCCTTGCCGGCAGCATGCGGCGTTCCATCGCGGCCATCTACGGCGGCGTTGGATATGGGCCCCAGCTGAATGCTCTGCGCAGGGGAGTGGATGTACTGGTCGCCACGCCGGGACGCCTCGAGGACCTCATCTCCCAGGGATCGATCGACCTGCGCGACGTAGGGATAGCCGTCGTCGACGAGGCCGACCGCATGGCCGACATGGGTTTTCTGCCCGCGGTTCGGCGCATCCTCGACGACACCCCGAGCGATCGCCAAACGATGTTGTTCTCGGCGACCCTCGACGGCGACATCGCCGTTCTCAGCCGTGACTACCAGGTCAATCCGGTTCGCCACGAGGCCGGAGTCGTCGACCACGACTCGCTGGATGCCGATCATCACTTCTGGCTGGTCGAAGCTCAGGACCGCGTCAAGCACACTGCCGACCTTGTCGAGGCAGGTGGCCGGTCGATCGTGTTCACACGCACCCGCCGCGGGGCCGATCGCGTTGCCAAGCAGTTGGGTCACATGGGGGTCAGCGCCTCCGCTTTGCACGGCGGACGCTCCCAGAGCCAGAGGGCATCGGCCCTCAGGGCCTTCTCGACGGGCCGAACCAAGGCACTTATCGCAACCGACGTGGCCGCCCGGGGCATCCATATCGAGAAGGTCGCATCTGTGATCCATTTCGACATTCCCGGCGATCACAAGGATTACGTCCATCGCTCCGGGCGCACTGCCCGGGCGGGCGAAACCGGAACCGTGGTCACGCTGGTCACACACGACCAGCGTCGCACGGTACGCCAGATGCAGAAGCGTCTCGCCTTGCAGGAACCCATTGTCGCCCCCGACATGAGTGGGATGTTTTCTGGGGACCAGCGGGTGGTTTCTGGGGACCAGCGGGTGATGGGTGCTCCCACGCCTGTGTCCCGGCCTGCCGGGCCCGCGATCGGTGGCATCGATGAGCAGAGCCTGTACGTGGGGAACATGCCGTGGAACGCGACTGCAGCCGACATGGAGTCACTGTTCGGACGTTACGGCACGGTGCTCGCTTCAACGATCATCACCGACCGGCGTTCGGGCCGTTCCAAGGGCTTCGGATTTGTCGACATGGACATGCCCGAAGCCAAAACCGCAATCGAATCTTTGAATGGATCGACCTATGGCGGGCGGTCATTGACCGTTCGTATCGCCCGGCCACGCCGCGGCTGAGTCGATACCTCGGAAGGAGTGCCTCGATGGCACAAAGAAACACAGAGTCAAATATCTTCAATCAACTCCGGCGCGGAGCTACATACAGCGCCATGACGCAACAAGGCATCTCCGTCGGGGAGTACCTCGGCATCGAGGTCTCCTATGGAGATTGGGCCATCCTGCTCCGCCATGGTGCTGCAACAGAGTCGATAAGCCTGCGCGAAGTCACGTCGATCGTCGCCGCCTGAAGCGAGGCTGGTAGCGATCTTCGGCCCGATCCGGGCGGGACGGACACGATCGTGCTCACTTCATCAGCCGGGTGGCCATCTGGCTTCCCGTCTTGAACCGCTTTCGCTGTCCGACATCGATCTTGGTGAGAATCGAAGGGCATTCAACCCGGGTGGCGATCTGGTGTGCGACGGCGCCGAAGAAGAACGTCCGGAGGATCGGTTCGTCGCGCATGCCGAGAATGACGAGGTCGTGGTTGCGCGCCTCTGTGACGACCAGGCTGGCCACGTCGTCCCCGACGGCGATCACCGTCTCAGCATCGACGCCGTAAAGGTCAGCCGCTCGGGTGAGCTGCTCCCGTGCCCTGCGCTGTCCGCCAGGGCCCTCTCCCGAAGGGGCCACGGTCATGAACGTGACCTGTCCTCCCTCCTTGTCACAGAGGCTGTGGACGAGCCGAGACTTGAGGCGATCGTGTACCTGTTTGCCTCCCAGCGGCAGCAGCACCCGGCGAAAGGGGCCTGCCTGGCTGCCGTAGGCTTTGAGAACTGCGACGTCGCAAGGTTGACGGTTGACGACGTGATGAATGATGCTGTTCTCGAGCGCATCCTCGTCTCCTTTGTATCCGAGGAGGATCAACCCGGCCCGGTACTCCTCGGATGCGGTGACGATCTCGTCGCCGATGGAGCGCCCGATCTTCACGACCGACGTGAACGAGACACCCTTTCCGAGACTCAGCCTCCTGGCGGTGTCGAGAAGTGACTGGGCTTCGTCGACCAGTGGCTGGCCGTCGGCATACGAGGTCACGTCGGGAAGCTGCAAAACCCGCAGTGCCAGGACGTCGCCGTGTGAAGACTTGGCCACATCGGTGGCGATCGACAGCAGCGGGGCGATTCGCTCTGGG
Source organism: Acidimicrobiia bacterium (assembly GCA_041625295.1). GTDB lineage: Bacteria > Actinomycetota > Acidimicrobiia > Spongiisociales > ZC4RG35 > JBFGRR01. Next base: position 8,394 of record JBFJTO010000001.1, read on the forward strand.
TTTGCGATGGGAACCACCACCCGGAACCGGGCCGACCGTTTGAGGTCGAGAAGTCCGGGGGTCTCGATCCCTTTGCGGACGTCGGCGACCACCACTGTGCTGCGAAAGAACACCACGAAGACAACCAGGCCGGCCAGCACCCAGACACCGGCGAGTATCGACGCCTGCCTGTCGTTGAAGAGCAAGAACGCGGCCAGGCCACCGGTGGTGATCACACCCAGAATCGGTGTCAGCGGAAACAGGGGGACCCGGAAGGTCTCCGCCGGATCCTGGCTCGAACGGCGCCGGTAGACGATCAAGACCACGTTGACAAGCATGAACGTGAGCAGGAAGAACAGGCTGCTGGCAGCTCCGATTGTCTCGAGCGGGAGCGATGCCGCGATCCCGATCAGCAGCACCCCGGTGACCGTGATCGCCAGCACCGGTGTACGGCGGACCGCGTGGAGCCGGGACAGCCGGTGGGGGAGCATCCAGTCCCGCCCCATCGCGAATGCCGCTCTCGACGAGGCCATGATCGTCGCGTTGAGGGCGCTCAGGGTTGCGAACACGCCACCAAAGAGCACCAACAGCACGCCGAACGGGGGCATGAAGGCTTCAGCCGCTCCGACGATGCCGGTTTCCCCGAGAGCACCTATGGCCCGCCAGGTCGGGACCCCCCCTCGATGACGGCCGAATCCGGTCGTTTGCCGCCCGGGTTTGCTCAGCCGGCGGCGGGCAGCGTCAGCTCGAAGATCGAGTGGCCGGCCTCATATCGATAGCTGAGCTCTCCGTCCATCGCGGCGGCGAGCCTCCTGGAGACGGCGAGTCCGAGACCGATGGAGCCGACAACGGTGTCGGATCGTTCAGCCCGGTGATAAGGCTCGAAGATCCGCTCCCACTCCTCGGACGGCAATCCCCCGCCGTTGTCGCTGACTCGCAGCGCCACAGTCCCACCGTCCGCAAGGACCTTGGCCTCGATCCGATCACCGCCGTAGCGGAATGCGTTGGTGAGGAGGTTGCGGACTATCTGGCGAACCCGGGAGGCGTCGGCCAACGCCATCGCCGGTGTCCGGGCGCCATCGACGGAAACCGGCTTGGAGCCTGCAAGGTGGCTGCAATCCTCGATGGAGATCTCGAGCTGGAGGTGGATGTCGACTTTCTCCTTAGAGATGGTGAGAACCCCCATGTCGGCCCGGGCCGCCACCAACAGGTCCTCGACGATGGAAGCCACGTCGGCACTCTGGTCGGCCACCAACTCCAGCAACTCGTGCCTTTCTTCATCGGAGAAAGATCTGCTGTCGGCCAGTTCCCGGGTCAGGCCCACGACCGCCGTCAGCGGGGTTCGCAACTCGTGGGACACCGCGGCGATGAACTCGTCCTTCGATCGCACGGCTTGCTCCAGGTTGTGCTGCAGCTCTTTTTGGGCCGTGATGTCGGCAATCTGAACGACGAGGCGGGGAACCGAATCGGGTTCCTCCTCAAACATCGACATCCGGATGTGACCCCAGCGGGTCTCGCCCGATGCCGGGAAGAAGCGCCGCTCGTAGTCGAGAGTGTCGCCGACATTCATGCGGTGGACCGGTTCGGCGCTCCGCTCCTCGTCTTCGGGGGCTGTGAGGTCGCGCCAGTTGGCCCCGGTGAGCTCCTCGACGGGTCGTCCCAACAACTCGGAGAAAGCCTTGTTTACCCGAAGAAAGGTTCCGGTCATGTCGGCGAGGACCATGCCGATCGGGGCGGCGTCGAAGAGAATCTCGAACTTGGCTTCGGCCCTCTTGACGGCCGACTCCGCCTCGGTCCGGTGGGTGACGTCCTCGAGCGCGCCTTCGTAGGAGACGACCGTGCCGGACTCATCGGTGATCGCCGAGGCGGTTTCACGAACCCAGATCGGTGTGCCGTCGATCCGCTTCATCCTGTAGAGCACCTCGTCGTGGCCTCCGCTCTCGATCGACTCGAGAGCCTGGTCGCGATCACGGACGTCGTCATAAAGCTCCTTGGCGTTGGTTGCGAGAAGCTCGTTTATGTCGGAAAACCCGAGAATCGTCGCCAGCCGCATGTTGGCCGCCAGGATGTTGCCTTCCCGATCGGAACGAAACAGGCCCACGGGGACGCCGTTGAACAGACTCATGTAGGTGTCCTGTCCCGCCCTGATTGCGTCTCGGGCAGCCCGTACGACCATCACTCCAGCGACGATTCCCGCCGCCACGATCACGAGCGAGAGCGCCGCGACCCAGGGCGACATGCCCCGACCGATCAACCAGCCGATCTGCCAGACCAGGACGAGGAATCCGGCGGCGGTGAACCGGCGGTGGTCTCGGTCGTCGAGCATCAGGACGGTGAGAAACATCGCGGTCGCCAGCGGAACAGCCAGCGCGACCAGGGCTGCATCGGGGAACAGGGGGACCGAAGCAGCCAGACCGATCATCCATACAGCGACGATGACCCTGTTGTTGGGGTGGCCGCTGTTGACTTCGCGGCCGATCAGGCCGATGACGGTGGTGGCCAGGCCCGCAGCGACGGTGACCGAGACGCGTCCTGAGACAAGCCCGAAACCCAATAGAACGGCCCCTGCGATCAGGGCCACTTTGATTGCCTTCATCCAGCTCTTTGGCGGCTGAAGCGGGATCCAGCCGCTCTCGTCCGGCGACTTGCTGCGCGGCATGGTCCCTCCGAACGCCTCGTGAAGCCTCGTCGTGGTTCCCGTCATGCTACCTGTTGAGATTCAGCGACGATCAACGAGTTCGCATCCGGAAAAGAGCCATGACGACCAGGCGCCAACCAGTCATGGTCAGCATCATGAATCCAGTCGCGACGACGATGAATGTAGGAGCTGTGCCCGACCCGAGGGATCTTCGTAGCAACATCCCCAGTCCGACCGTGACAGCGGCGACGATGACACCGGTTGTCAATCGAACGGGACGGTTCCAGGATCGGCTGACCAGCCACCCGACGGCTACAGCGATGAGGAAGGGCGTGGCTGTGGATGCAATTCGGGACAGCGAATTGGCCTCGTTGTGGCTGTCTCGACCCAGCGCGACAAATCCGATCACTGCCACCGCGTCCAGTCCCAGGAGAAGTCTCGCCTTCACGGCCGCGATGTTGACCGGCCCGCTATCAGGAGCTCATCGAGCAAGCGTTGGGACGAAGCGGATATCTCGGCGACCGCCCTCTCGAAGACCTCCCGGTTATGGGGCGCCGGCTCCCGAAATCCCGAGACCTTGCGCACGAACTGGAGCGCTGCAGCCTCGACCTCCACGTCGGTGGCCAGGACGGCGCCGGTTCTGAGAATCTTGATACTTCGACACATGTCCGGATCTTGGTCGGTTCGACCTCGTAAGAGAACTTGTCGTCTGCTATTGGCCGGGCAGTGGCCGATCTGTGAGCACCACGATCTCGACCCGTCGGTTGAGTTGTCTGCCCTCGGGGTTGTCGCTGCCATCGGGGTTGGTGTTCGGAGCCACGGGTTCGTCGGCGCCTCGCCCCTCGGCGGTGAGCCGGCCGGGGTCGATCCCATGGGTTTTGGCTAGGAACACCGACACGCTCTCGGCACGCTTCTGAGAGAGTTCCGAGTTGTAGGCGGCACTCCCGATCGAGTCGGTGTGCCCGAGGATGAGAACCTGATCACCTTCGAAGTAGTCGAGGACATCGGAAATCAGCGCCAGGGCTGTGGTGGCATCCGTTCTCAAAGTTGCCGAGTTGAAGTCGAAGAGGATGTCGTCCGGGAGGGTGAGCCGGAATCCTCCCTCGACAGCGGTGGCGTTGAACTGTCGGAGTATCGAAGCAACATTCTCGACCTCCGAGTTGGCCAGCTCTGCGTCGGCGAGCTTGGAGCGCAGGCCGACGGAGAAGACCTTCGCTTCGGGCACCTCACCCGTGGGCTCGGGACGCTCGAGGGCGAACGGTCCAAAGGCGAATGCCGGAGTGCGGCTGTCGGGGTCGGTCTGCGATTGACCGGGATTCAGGCTGATGGTGATCGCAACCGCATCGGGTCGCGGTCTGCCGCTGAAGAAGAGATTGGCGGTGATCGTGCTCGACCCGGCCAGTACCAGCTGAGGGTTGTCTTCGACGGGTCGGAGTGGGTACCGGGCTCCGGTGTCGTCGATGATTGCTCCCGCGACACTATTGAGGGCCACCGACTCGGAGTTCGTGTTGGTCGCCTCGATGCGTGCCTGCATGCCGCTGCTCGTGAACCCGATGGACTGCAGCGAAACGGTGACGCCCGACGGGTGGCTGGTGTCGGCGCCCACCGCGATCGTCGCGGGAAGCGTCAGCGATTCGGCGGTGTCTCCGGTTATTGGAATGTCGGTGAATAGATAGCGGGGGAATTCGGCCGTGCCCACTTTGCGATCGTCGTTGATGCCGAGTTGGAGCGTCCCGGCTTCGGGGTCGATCCGGCCGGCAAAAGAGAGGACTCCGCTCTGGGCAGTGCCGGCCTTGATGGTGAGAAACGCTTGATTCACAGGGAGCGTCAGGAGGTAGACGTTCTTCTGATCGTCCGCGAGGTAGGTGGGAGCGGCAGCTGGGGAGATGAAGACGTCGTTGAGCGAGCGATTCGAAAACGTGACTGCGACGCCGATCCTCGTGTCGGTGAACACGAGACCCTCGACCGTGGCCTCGACCCCGGCCTCCGTCGACGATGTCCGTTCTACGAAGGCGGGGTCAGGAAGGGGGGGGCGAACCACACCCGTGGCCAGCGTCAGCGGACCGACTTTGAATGAGGGTGCGGACGTCACGGGACTCGCCGGCGAGGAACCACCGCCCCGGTTGAGGATCAGTGTCACGGAGGTCGCGGTCCCGATCGAGCCGAACACGAGGTTGAAAGTGCGGTCCTCGCCGGGCCCGAAGTCGCTCGAGTCGAAAGGTTGGAGCAACCTTGCCGTGGTGGTGTCGTCGAGGACCAGTTCGGTGGTGCCCCGGCGGAGGTCGATGCCGAACCGCGATCCGTTGGAGACGCCAATCTCGACGATCGTGGAGTCTTGGAAGACCTCGATCCTCTCGATGCGGATCTGAGTTCCATTGGGGTGGTTGACGGTCGCGCCCACCTCGAACACCTCTGATGCCCCGCTTCCCAGAGCGGTCGTGGTCGTTGTCGTAGCGACCGTCGTGGCTGTTGGCAACGGTTCCGATCCACACGCTGCCAAGAGCAGAGAAGCGGCGACGATCGCGATTGGAAGACGCATCGTCGACATGATTACACCTATCTCACTGCAAGTTCCCGATCTTTCGAGAGGTGACCCGGCAGCGACGTCACGGATAGGCATACAATGCCGCCCGCTGGCCTGTGCCCGATGAGCGTCTTCGCCCTGGGTATTCGGCTGGAAGGAACTGAGTGTCAGTTAGAGAGGAGGGCAATGAAAGCCACAAAATGGTTGGTGATCTCTGCCGTGTTGGGGTTGTTGGTCGGGGCGTGCGGAGAGTCAGGCCCTACGGCCGACGCACCCGCCGAGATCGACATGTGGATCGCTTTCGCAGATGCTCCCCGTCTCGGATTCGCCGAGGCCAGGGCAGCCGAATTCAACGCAAACCACCCCGAGTACAACGTGGTGGTGCAGTCGTTCGATTCCTACAACACCGTTTTCGAGCAGGCCCAGCTTGCTCTTGAAGAGGGCAACCCGCCGGAGATAATCCACTTCTTCGAAGCCGCCACCCAGGAGGCTCTCGATGCTGTGGATGCCAAGGGCGACCCGGTCTTCAAGTCGGTTACTGCGGCGATCGACGGCCGTTCCGAGATTCTCGGTGAACCGGTGATTCTCGACGATGTCGTGTCTGCGGCCCGGAACTACTACACGGTCAATGGCGAGTTCTACTCGATGCCGTGGAACACCTCTTCGGCGATCATGTTCTCGAACAAGGAACTTCTCGCCGCTGCCGGCGTCACCAAGATCCCCGAGACCTGGGCCGAAGTCGATGCCGCCTGCGAGAAGGTCATGGCCATGCCGGATGCTCCCAAGGGATGCATCACCTGGCCAAACCACTCCTGGTTCGTCGAGCAGACGCTCGGCCAGGAAGGGGCTTTACTCGCCAACAACGACAACGGCAGGAGTGAGCGGGCAACCGAGGTCGAACTCGACTCTCCGGGAATGCAGGCCTACTTCCAGTGGTGGTCGGACCTGGCGACAAAGGGCTACTACATCTACACCGGTGTGCAGCGTGACTGGGATGGAACCAACTCGGCCTTCCAGGCCAAGGAAGTCGCCATGCTCATCTACTCATCTTCGGACACAACCGTGTTGACAGAGGCTGGAGCCGCCAACGGGTTCACCGTGGAAGCGAGCCGTATGCCTTACAACCAGGCTGTGCCCTATGAAGGGAACCTGATCGGTGGCGCCACGCTCTGGCTCCGCAACGGTCTCACCAAGCCGGTGGAAGATGGCGCTCTGGCGTTCATGAACTATTTCTCGAACCCCCAGAACGCCGCCGAATGGCACAAGATCACCGGGTACATCCCGATCACCAATGCGGCGATCGGAGTGCTCGAGGCCGAGGGATGGTATGCCTCCCACCCGAACAGCAAGGTGGCGTCTGATCAGTTGGATCTCGCCGCCAACACCCCCGCAGCCCGTGGGGCCCTGCTCGGGAACTTCGTCGCTATTCGTGACGTGATCACGGCGGCAGCCGAGGATGTGCTGGTCAACCAGGTGCCAGTGGCGGACCGTTTGGCCCGCGCCAACGTTGAAGGCCAGAAACTTCTCGACGAGTACAACTCGTTGTTCGGTTAAGCGAGAGTTGAGAGCTTGCTAGGCATAGCTCTCGCGCTATTGCTCGGCGCCGTGGCCGGGGTGTTCGGATTTCGATCCGACCCCCGGCCGGGACGCCGTTTCTTGGCTGGAGGTGCCATCGGTCTGGCCGGGGCGGGCGTGATGACTTGGGCGCTGGGCGCCTGTGCCTTCTCGCCTGACGTGGACTCAACCCAGGCGGTGCTTGGTCTCGGTCTCGCCGCGGGCGCCGGGTTCGCGTTTGCGGCGCTCGCCGGCGTCGTGTTGGGGGAGGTCGGCAAGACCGCCAAGGTTCGTTCCGGAGACCTGCGCACCGGCGCCTATCGACTGGCCTGGTGGTGGCCGTGGGCGTTGCTGGCGCCCACACTCGCCGTCCTGGCCGTGTTTCTCTACGTCCCGGCGGTGCAGACCTTCACCCTTTCGACAAAACTGGTCCGACTGGGTGCCCCCCGCACTCTGGAAGTGTGCCTGGGAAACTTCTCTGAGCTCCTGACGCCATCGGCTGTGGCAGTCGCCGGTCTGCCCTTGCTGGCCATGGGGATCATGTGGGGTTTGGGTCTCTGGAAGAGGCGAGCGGCGGTGGGTTCCAGGAATGCGGCCCTGGCGTCGGCGCTGCACCCCTTTGGGATCGTCGTCCTGCTGGCTGCGCTGTATTACGTTTTCGACGGGAGACCGGGTGGATATCGGGGGATCTATGTAAACACCATGGTCATCTCGGTAGGCACCGTCGTCTCGGGAATGGCGTTGGGTCTCTCGGTCGCATATCTCGCCTTCCAGAAGATTCGCGGTGTCGGTGTCTATCGAACCCTGCTGATTTGGCCGTATGCGATCTCTCCGCCGGTGGCCGGCATTCTGTTCTTCATGATGTTCGACCCCACCGCGGGCATCATTCAACATCTCTTCGATCTGGTCGGTATCTCGTTCCCGAACTACCGCCAGGATGTCTTTCTGGCGCGCTTCACTGTGATCGCAGCTTCGGCGTGGAAGATTCTCGGATACAACGTTCTGTTCTACCTCGCAGGCCTGCAGACCGTGCCGACCGATCAAATAGAGGCCGCGGTCCTCGACGGCGCGAGCGGATGGCAGCGGTTCCGTTACGTGGTCTTTCCGGCACTCGGGCCGATCACCTTCTTCTTGCTGGTCACCAACCTGACATATGCCTTCTTCGATGTCTACGGAACCATCGACTACCTCACCAAGGGCGCCCCGGCCGGAAAGACCTCGGTTGCCATCTACGAGATCATCCGGGTCGGTGTCGAAAACCGCGACATCGGCAGAGGTGCTGCCCAGTCGGTCTTGCTATTTCTGGCCGTCATCGGTCTCACGGCCTGGCAGTTCCGGCAATCGGAGAGCCGCATCAGTTATGGAGGCATCTAGTGGCCACGACCGGACTGTCGGTGGGCGTCAAGAAGGTCGGATTCATTCGCGGTCGCGACTGGCCCGTCCACTTGATGTTGGTGCTGGCCTGTCTCATGATCGGGTTTCCGCTGGTCTACGCGGCTCTGATCTCGACCCAGTCGAACCCGCAGGTGTTCAGGTTCCAGCTCACACCCGGTGGCCACCTCGGGAAGCATTTCCAGGACGTGTGGGTGGACCGGCACTTCGGGCGTTACATGTTGAACTCCACGATCCAGGCGATTCTGGTGACCGGATCGAAAACGATCCTGTCCCTCGGCGCCGGCCTGGCGTTCGTGTTCTTCCGATTCCGGGCCAAGTGGATCGTCTTCTTCTTTGTTCTCATCACACTGATGATGCCGACGGAGGTGATGATTCTGGCCTTGTTCCGTCTTGTCGCAGGTCTCGAGTGGAAGGACACGATGACGGCTCTCGTGGTCCCGTTTGCGGCATCGGCCACCGGTGCGTTCCTCTTCCGCCAGCACTTCGCCAACCTTCCCAACGACCTCGCCGAGGCTTCGCAGGTGGATGGGGCGTCGCCCCTCCAGTTCTTGACGCGGATCTTGGTCCCGCTTTCGTGGAACACCATCGGGGCGCTGGCCGTGATCCAGTTCGTGTACGCCTGGAACATGTACCTGTGGCCGGTGCTGATCATCTCCGACCAGCGCGCCCAGGTCGTACAGGTCGGCTTGCAGAACCTTCAGGGAATCGAGGTCGGCCTCACATACGGCCCGTTGATGCTCGCCGCCCTCTTGGCCTCGATACCACCCACGATCGTGTTCATGCTCCTCCAGAAACCGTTCATGGCCGGCTTTGCGATCGGGGCCGACAAGTGACGGCTCAGGTTCCCGTGAATTCCGGGGGGCGCTTGTCGATGAAAGCGTTCATGGCCTCTGCCATGTCGTTGGATTCGATGAAGGCGGCGTTCCACAGCGCCGCATAATCGAGGGCGTCGGTAACCGACCGGGTCTCGCCCGCCTTCAGCACCGACTTGATTCCCCTGACCACGAGCGGTGAGTTGGCGGCAATGGCAGCGGCCATCGCTTTCGCCGCGGCCATCAGGGACTCTCGATCCTCGAAGACCCTGCTCACCAGGCCGACCTGCAGCGCCCTCGCAGCGTCGATGTCCCCGCCGGTGAACGCCAGCTCGGCGACGATGCCGGGGGAAACGATCTTTGGCAAACGCTGGAGCGTGCCCACGTCGGCGACCAGGCCCATCCTGGTCTCGCGGATCGAGAAGACCGCGTCGGCGGCGGCGAGACGGATGTCACACGCGGTGATCAGGTCGATCCCGCCGCCCAGGCAGTAGCCATGGATCGCGGCGATGACGGGAACCGGACAGTCGGCAATGGCAGTGAAGGTGTGTTGTAGTTCCTTGATCTTCGCGTAGGCGGCCTGGTTGCGAGCTGCGAGGGAGGGACCATCGACGCTCAATGAGGCCAGCATCGCCATGTCGATTCCGACCGTGAATGCCGGTCCCCGGGCGGCGACGACGATCACCCGCACACCCGGATCGCTGGACAGTTCGGCCACGAGGGCGGGCAGGTCAGCCCACATGTCCGCCGACAGGGCGTTGAGTTTCTCGGGCCGGTTCAGCCAGATCCAGCCGACCCGGTCGGCGATCTCGGATTCCAGGTGCTTCATGAGACGAGGATAAGTCCTCTCAGAGTTCCGACGAGCGGAACGCGTCCCTCCAGGCGACCTTGGTGCCGGTGCGGAGAAGCCCGCCCGCGTAGACACGGCCTCCGATGCGCACCAGATCCCCGATGGCGAGCACGGAGATCAGGATCGAGAGGGCGATCTCCCACCATCCGATCGCCGAGAAGGCAAACCGGATCGGAACCACGAACGGGGCCGTGACCGGGATGTAGTGAGAATCTCGATCGGGCCCGACAGCCACCTCGGCGGGGGAAGGTTGCGAGAACTGTTCGACCTGGTGTCCGAGGGCAGCATCGTGGCCGGAGCGAGATTGGCGATCACCGTTGACGGCACTCTCGGAGAGGGATGGCGCGTGAATGAAATCGTCAGTCGAACAGGGTCGGTCTGAAGAGACGGTCGTGGGCGCTCAGCGCAAAGCGGTCGGTCATTCCCGATACGTAGTCGATGGCCCTGGTGAGATCGTCGGCGTCGTCCACCTTGTATGAGTCGGGCACTTCTTCAGGGTGATGCCGGTACCAGTCGACCAGGTCGCGTATGACGAGAATCGCTCGGTCTTTCTGAGCCTGGGACTCGGCCCTCAGATACACGGTGTCGAACATGAAAGCCCGCAATTCGTGCATCGCCTCCAGGGAGGGTTCGTCCATGACCACGTCTCCGGAAGCGTGGGACGCCACGATCACAGCGTGCACCATGGATCCGATCCACTCCCTCGAAGTGGTACCGAAAAGCTTCCGGCTGGTGGCGGGGATGTCCTCGATTCGGATGATTCCCGCTCTCAGGGCGTCGGCGACGTCGTGGGTGAGATAAGCGATCCGGTCGGCATAGCGGCACAGCATCCCCTCGGGTGTGGCCGGCGGCTCCTGGATCCGCCACGAGTGGGCGCGCACTCCGTCGAGGACCTCCCAGGTGAGGTTGAGTGGCTCCAAGACGCTGAGCACCCTGACTCCCTGCACCGAGTGAAGCCACTCACCTTCCACATAGGGCGTGAGAGCGTCCTCTCCGGTGTGCCCGAAAGGGGAGTGGCCGGTGTCGTGGGCCAGACAAATAGCCTCGGTGAGGGTTTCGTTGAGGCCTAGGGAAACCGCCATCGCCCTCCCCACCTGGGTCACCTGAACCGTGTGGGTGAGCCTGGTCACATAGTGGTCACCCTCGGGGTTGAGGAACACCTGAGTCTTGTGCTTGAGCCTGCGGAATGCCTTCGAATGGACGATCCGATCCCGATCCCGCTCGAACTCGGTTCGGTACTCGTCAGGCTCTTCGGGAAGCGCCCGGCCTCTGGTCTCGGCCGACTTGGTGGCAGCCGGCGCCAGCCACTCGAGCTCGGCGCGTTCGCGGTCGGCTCGCTTGATGATGCGCATCTCAGCCATGTGGGCGGTGCCCTGCGGCCATCAGACCGGGGTCGCTTCGAGTTGGAACAGCACGAAGGCGATGAGCGCCGCCGCCCCGACCACTCCGATGATCACCAGCACCCGCTGCCACGTCCGGTATCGGATGAAGGCCGCTACCGGCCCGGGCTCGGTGTGACCGGTGATGATGCGCCGGCGCAGCCGCGCCGAGATCATGTCCACGATCAACACCACCGCGACCGTGATGAAAAGCACGGTACCGGCCCTCGAAAAGGCCCTGAAGCGAAGCTGGGCCTGCAACTCGGCCCCGATGCCGCCGGCACCGACGAGGTCGAGCACGGCCGAAGCGCGGATGTTGATCTCGAAGCGGTACAGCCAGTAGGCCACGATGTTGGGCATCACCTGGGGAACCACCCCGAAACGCATTCTCTGTGTCTGGGTGCCGCCGGTGGCCGCTATCGCCTCGACCGGTCCCTTGTCGATTCCCTCGATCACCTCCGAGGACAGCTTCCCCAGCGTGCCGATCGAATGGATGCCCAGGGCCAGCGTGCCTGTCCATGCGCCCAGGCCGGTCACCGGTATCAGGACCATGGCCACCAGCAACTCGGGCACGGCCCTTATCGCGTTGAGCACCTGGCGGATGCTGGTGTTCATCCATGTCGGCGTGATGTTCTTGGCCGCAAAGAAAGCCAATGGGAACGAAATCGTCGCTCCGATCAGGGTGCCTACCCAGGCGATGAACACCGACTCCATCATCTTGGGCATGGCCCGCTGAAGGGCTTCGGCGCTCAGGTCCGGTGGGACCATCCTGAACAGGATTCCCAATACATCCCCGGGGGCGCTGAGCAGCCGGTCGAGGGAGATGTCGAGTCCCAGCGCCGACCACAGCGCGGGAATGACGATGGCCAGGGTTATGACCCAGCGAAAAATCTTGGGTCCCCGGGGCGGCTTGGGACGTTCTGTGGGGGCCGGCGCGGTGATCGTGGCCGTCATACCAGACGCCTTCTCATGGACACGGAGATCTGTTCGATGACGAACACGATCACAAAGATGACGACGACGATGGCCAGAACCCGGTCGAACCGGAAGAAGGAACGCTGTGACTCGAGAACCCGGCCGATACCCCCGGCACCGGCCAGGCCGATGACCACCGAGGCCCGGATGTTGATCTCGAAGATGTAGAGCGCGTAGGCGACGTAATTGGGAAGAACCTGGGGAAGAACCGAGGAGCGGAGTGCGGGCAGGTGTGCGCTCCCGGTCGCCTTGGCTGCTTCCAGCGGTCCGGGATTGGCCGCGTCCACGGTTTCAGACAAGAGCTTCGACATGATCGCCAGTGAGAAGAACACCAGGGCGAGGGCGCCCGCGAACGGCCCGACCCCGACCGACGTGACGAACAGCAGCGCCCAGAACAGGTCGGGGACGGTGCGGATCAGGTTCATGAAGCCCTTGGCGGTCGAATAGGCCCAGTTGTTGAAGGCGGTGAGACGCGAAGCCGAGAACGCCAGCGGCAGGGCGAGGCTGCACCCGATGACGCTGGCGATGATGGCGATCCTGAACGTCTCGAGGAGCGGGTTGGCACGGGTAGCCGAGCCAAACTCCCAGCTGGCCGGCCACCACCATGTTCCAGCGTCTCCCAGGGCCCAATGGAAGTCAGGCGGCCAGAAGTTGGGGATCTCTGACATCTTGGCGAAATCCCGCAACAGCGTGGTGATGCTGAATCCAACCTCGGCGCCGGCGAACGCGGTCCAATAGAGAACGGTCGCGACGAGGGCCAGCATGGGCAGCCGGGTTGCCGCCGACAGGGTCATTGAGCCGCCCAAAAGCGCGACGGTCACAGCGATGAAGACGAACACACCGATACCGAAGGTGGGGGTGGCACTGGATCGCAGAGTCTCCAACGGGGTGAGGATGCCGAATGTCACTGCCCCCGGAAGGGCGATGGCACCGGCTCCGAACCAGACCAGGGCGGTATTTATCGCCGTGCTTTTGGATGTGCCGTTCGAGCGGACGATCCAGCCCATGACGGCCCCTGTCACCGCCCAGATGGCACCCATCTGAATGGCGATGAGAACCCCGACCCGTTCCGGGGCCGAGGGAAGAAGAGCAGCGGTCAGGCCGGTGGAGATGGTGGTGGCCGCGAGAAGCGCAACATGGCTGACGACGGTGCCCTTCAGACCCGCCATCCGCATGGCGCCGATGAGAAAAAC
>JBFJTO010000002.1:0-19688 GCA_041625295.1 Acidimicrobiia bacterium
CATCCGGATCCACAGGATCCTCACCCTGGCGCTGACGGGCCTTCTCGTAGAAGTAACGCATGATCGCGTCCCCGTGGTGAGCCACGATCCCCTCGGTGACGTCGGACGGGATCCGGTACTTGTGGGCCAGTTCGACTCCGTCGATGACGTGTTGGCGGATGATCGCCGCCGACTCTTCCGGCGTCAGCTCATCGTGGGGATTCAGGGCACCGAACTGGTTCTCGATGAAATAGCGGGGATTCTTGGTCTTGCCGAGGTCATGGAAATAGGCGGCGGCCCGCGCCAGGAGGTTGTTGGCTCCCACCTTCTTTGCAGCAACGTCGGCAAGCGTGCCGACCATCAACGAGTGGTTGAAGGTCCCGAACGCCTCGGTCTGGAGAAGTTGCAGAGCTTCGTGGTTGCGGTCGGTCAGCTCGAGGAGTCGCAGGGTCGTGGTCACATCGAACATCGACTCGAAGAAGGGCATGGCAGCCAGGGCGAGCATCGACGCCAGAAGCGAGGCGCCCAGCGCCCACGTGGCCGCGGTCAACATGGTCAACACCGGTGAGCTGTCCGGCGGTGCGTGAAAGAGCCAGGCCACAGACGCTGCCATGAATGCCACGGTCAGCGACGATGTGATCACCGAGTTGCGGAAGGCTCGTCGACTCGAGACCTTGGAAACGTAGGCAATTGGCGCCAGAGCCGCCAGGATGGCGAACACGATCACACCGGGATCCCTGGATCCGATGGCGGCGATGATCCCCATCGACATCGCCATCAGGGTCCCCATGCGGTTGTCGAACAGCACTGCCGACAGATAACCGATGGCAACCGCCGGAAGGATGTACCAAGACGCGCTCTGCTCGAGGGCAACGGTGACCCTCATCGACACCGCCTCGATGACTATCAACGACCCCAGCAAGGCGACCATGCGGGGCGACTCCCAGAACTGGGGCCGGAACCTCGACAGGTAGAAGGCGAGGGCAGCCACCAGGACTGAGGTGAGGACAAGAGAAGCGCCGGAGCGCGTCGTCTGAGCTGCGGCGGCACCGGTTGCGGCGATGGCGTCGACGGCAAGCCGATCAAGCGCCTGTCCTTCGCTCACGATCAGCTGGTCGGGCTGATAGACGACGGAAAACTCGGATTCATCGACGCCGGCCCGGGCCGCGGCCACCAGATCAGCGGTTGCCTGGGTATCGACTTTCGTATTCGGGCGCAGGAACTTTGCGGCAATGTCCGCGGCCGCCGCCCGTGCGGGCTCATCGAACTCGCCCTCTATGAAGACCACCGGTGGTGTGGCAATGATTCGGTTCTGGGCCGCAAGGAGACCAGCGTCGTCCTCGATGCCGTTTGCGAAAGCCTGAACCAGCTCGGTCAGGATCGCCTGCAATACGCCACGAAGGGCGGCTGGCTCGCCAAGACCCCGGCGCAACACATCGTCTGTTCCGATCTCGGCGAGAGTGACGATGGTCGTGTCGTCGAGGATCGAGTACGCCTTCCCGAGTTCATCGACCTGTTGGACGACGGGACGAACCCTGGGCCCATAACCGATTGGAGCCGCAGCACAGCTCGTGCCTGCAGTGCAATCGAGTGTCTGTACCGGGTTCCCGGTCGTATACGTGAACTGATCAGGAAGGTCGGGATCCTTGACATCGAGTCCGACATCCCATTCGCCAGGAGGAACAACTATCTCGAACGAGCCGTCGGATTGCGTCTCACCTCGAAGGACCGCACCCTCTGGCGAACGAGCCACGATGCCGATCCTGGCCAGGCCGGTGTCGTTGAAACCCGGCTCAGAAGTGACCGTGAACAGACCATCGGAATCGGCGTCCACGAACACGAAGCCTTCGATGGTGGCGGGTTCGACCGCCGGCGGCGGCTCGGTGGTGGCTGTCGTGGCGGTGGTGCCGGTCGTCGAGGTGGTCGTCGTCACCGCCGGTGTGGGATCGACCGAGGGCAAGGGCTCAGAAAGGGCGAGGGGCACTCCGGCGGTCACGGCATCGAATAGAGCGGCCACTGCGGCCTGGACCTGAGTCTCCACCTCGAGATCACGCTGAGTGACGGGGACGACTTCGGAAGCCGCCCTCGCCTGGGCCCCCTCGTAGCGAGCCGCATCGACAACCACCGCGCGCCGGGCCGCGTAGTAATCCCTTAGGGCGATGTCTCCTGATGCCTGCACAGAAGCGGATGTCTGTGAACCAACGGTGAGTGCGGCCCACGACAAAACCACGGTGGATATCAGAGCCACTATTCGAACCACTGCGGTGTTGTTCACCGTTGGCTCCTCTCGGCTTCCTCGTAGCGGTGATATGCCTCGACGATCGAAGCGACGATGCGATGTCTGACGACATCCTTGGTCGATAACTCGATGAAGGCAACCCCGGGGATGCCTCTGACGATCTTTCGCACCAACGACAATCCCGATTCGCGCTGTGAGGGGAGGTCGGTTTGGGTGACGTCTCCCGTGATGATCATCTTCGAGTTGAACCCGAGCCTGGTGAGGAACATCTTCATCTGCTCGGGGAGGGTGTTCTGTGCCTCATCGAGAATCACGCAGGCGTCGTTGAGAGTTCGCCCCCTCATGTAGGCCAATGGGGCGATCTCGATGGTTCCTCGCTCGGTGAGGCGCATGGTCTCTTCGGGTCCAAGCATGTCCCAGAGCGCGTCGTACAGAGGACGCAGATAGGGATCGATCTTCTGGCTGAGATCTCCGGGGAGGAACCCGAGTCGCTCACCGGCCTCCACGGCCGGACGGGTCAGGATTATCCGGCGCACCGATCCCGACACCAACGACTCGATGGCAGCCGCCATGGCCAAATAGGTTTTCCCTGTGCCGGCCGGACCTATCCCGAAGGTGAGCGTATTGTCCCTTATCGCGTGAATGTACCGCTGTTGTCCGTGAGTCTTGGCACGAACCACCCGGCCTTTGCCAACGGCGATACCCTCGGACAGCACGCCGGAAGGACTGGGAACCTTGTCACGAACCATTTCCACGATTCGGTCCACTCTCCCTCCGTCGAGCGATTGTCCTTCTTGAACGAGGATGAGCAGTTCTCCTAGAACCGTCTCGACCGTTATCACCGCGTCGTCGGGCCCGTCGAGGATGAATTCATTGCCGCGGGCAACCACTCTCACATCGGGAAAGGCCGCATCAAGAGCCCGCAGGTGCGCGTCACCATTGCCGACCAGGTCGGCCATCAGATGGTTACTCGAGACGCGAAGACGTCGTTCCGTCAAATAGATTCCAGAGGGAAGACACAACTATACAGCGCGGCACCGGCGTTCCCACCTAGTGGTCGTCCGACTCGACCGTTTCCAGGTCGTCCGAGGCGATCAGAGCGGCAAGAACGCGCAGATCCGACTGCCTCACCGAAGCAGGACGCCGCGCCCCCGAGCGCATCAGCCGGATCGCAGCCAGATACTGGTCGATCACCTGGGCCCGCTCCCCTTCCATCTCCTCGGCGGCCACGAGATCGATCATCACCTCGTCACTCGGCATTGCCTTCATCGTGGGAATCAGGTCGGCGGTAGTCACCTGGTAGAGCTCTGCGAGGCGGGTGAGCCGAGACACGGAAAGGGAACGCTCTCCACGCTCGTACGCACCGAGAACCGAAGCCTTGAACTCCCCCTCGGAGGCGTCTTCGACATCGATCAGAGACCAACCCCGAGCACGGCGTGCCCGACGAATACTGGTTCCGAGTTGCCCGTTGAAGTCACTCATCTCATTGCCCGATGCGATTGGGGTCACCATACCACTCAGAGTGGCCGAATTCACGACGTTTCTGGGATATGATCAGCGCTGCACCCACGACGGCGGCGGTTTCTAGCCTCAGCACACGCTCGGACAGGGTCACGATCGGCACCCCCGGGGGTATCTCTGCGTCCGACCATCCGCCCTCTGGCCCAATCGCCAGAGTGACCTTCTCGGGAAGGGATGGGGGTACCTGTCCGCTTTGATCCGCAAACCACACCTCCCCCTCGAGCTCGGCCACGGAAACGGATCCGGAAGCCACGTCCATGAGCCACGCTCCTCTGCTCTGCTCCAAAGCGGACACCGCCCACGAACGGGCCCGATCAGACCGGGGAGAGCGCTCGCGCCCAAACTCTGTGGTGAGCCAGACGACTCGCGCCGTGCCCACCTCGGCGAGCTTCTCGACGAGAAAGCGGGCCCGTTCTTTCGAGGACGGGACCGCAGCAGCAATTGTGAGCTCGGGTTGGGCACGGACCGACATCGATTCGCTACCCCGCAGCACCGAACCGGACTCCAGGGTCCCTTGGCCGACGGTCCCCAACCCATCGGTATACGTCACCGCGTCGCCCTCGCCGCGCCGGAGCACCTTCTCGAGGTGTGCCCGGTGCTGGCTGTCGAGGCCGATCCTGTCATCGGGCCAGGGCCTCTCCAGAAACAGGTGAGGCACATGCGCCATCAGCGGGCGGCCCGCCTTCGCCGGCGGCGTTGCGTAGGAGTCTCGCCGGACAACTCCGAGAACTGGCGAAGCAGATCCTCTTGTTCTTCGGTCAACTCTGTCGGCACCACCACGTCGACAATCACATATTCATCTCCGCGCCCGCGACGCCCCAGACGACCCATCCCGGCTCCGACGATCCTGTGGGTCCAGCCCGGCTGTGTCCCCGCCGGTACCTCGACCTGTTCATTCTCCCCGTCGATCAGAGGCACCGTGAGCTCGGTGCCCAGGGCCGCCTCGGCGATTCCGATCGATGCTCTCACGACCAAGTCGTCGCCCCGCCGGTCAAAACGGGAGTCGCTGCCCACTTCGATCTCGACAAAGAGGTCCCCGGGTCGGCCCCGCCGCGGCGCAGCCTCTCCTTCACCGTTGAGGCGCAGCCGGGTTCCCGAGGAAACACCCGCGGGCACCTCGATAGTCACGGTTCTCTGCGCAGGTGTGACCCCAAAGCCACGGCAATCAGGGCACAGGTCAGCGATCACCTCACCGGTGCCGCTGCATACCTCACACGCCATCACCTGAAGCATCGGCCCCAACAGACCCCGGCGGGTCACTCTGACCGCTCCGGTGCCGGCACATGTCGAACACCGAACCGGACTCGTGCCCGGCTGGGCGCCCGAGCCGTCGCAGGTGTCGCAGGTCGAGTTGGTCGTGAACGCCACCTCTGATTGAGTCCCGAAGGCCGCTTCCGACAACTCGATCGAGACCCTGACCAGAACGTCCCTGCCCCTGGGATTGGACGATCGTGGTGCCGCCCCCCCAAACAGCCCGGAGTCACCGAAGACCGACCTGATGAGATCGTCCAAACCGCCGAACCCCGAGAAGAAGTCGGTCAGATCGATGGACTCGCCACGGTCATACGCTCGGCGGCGATCGGGATCAGAGAGGACCTCGTAGGCCTCGGCGATCTCCTTGAATCGGTCTTCTGCGGTGGCGTCCCCGGGATTGGCATCCGGATGGCTGGCACGAGCCTTGGCTCGGAACGCCTTCTTTATCTCCTCGGAAGAAGCATCCCGGGCAACGCTGAGCAGCGAGTAGTAGTCCTTGCGCATCAAAGGCCCTAGGAACCGATCCGCTCGCCGAGTTCGCGGCTGACACCCTCGACGGCCGAGATCACCCGCTTGTAGTCCATCCTCATGGGGCCGATGACGCCGACTCTCCCTGCGCCCGCTCCCGCTTCGTAGGACGCCGAGACCACCGCCATGTCACCGGCGTCCGAAACGGGGATCTCGCCACCGATCTGGATAGTCGTCCCCGGAGTCCTCGCCATGATGTTGAGAAGCATCGCCTCGCGCTCCAACACTTCCAGAACCCTGTGCACCGTGGAGAGATTGTCCCAAACGGTGGCCATCTGTCGGGTGCCACCCACGTAGACATCGGCAGACTCGTCGGAAACCCGATGCATGGCACCTGCGATGTCGTCCAGAACCGCTCTGGCCCCCGCCGAGAGACCCATCGGGACGACGAGGCCGGTCCCCAACTCCCGCCCAACGACATGTTTGGCGAGGACCCGCTCTGCCTCTTCCAACTCTGCGGGAGTGGTCGGGACAGAGAGTCGGCACAATTCCTGGCTCACGTGCCCACTCTCAGTGACAACCACGAGAAGGGCCGTCTTAGCACCCAACTGGACGAGATGAGAGGCCTTGACCAGTTCGGCGGAAGGAGCCGCCGTCATCGCCACAGCCGGATAGTGGGTGATCTCCGAGAGGAGTTCGGTGGTGGCCTTGAGCAGGCGACCCAATTCCAGTTGAACCGACGAGAAGAACCCTGCGATGCGCTGTTGGGTCCCGTCCCGCAACCGCTCAGGGGTCAGGTTGTCGACGTAATACCGGTATGCCTTCGCGGTCGGAACCCGGC
The DNA here is from genome assembly GCA_041625295.1 of Acidimicrobiia bacterium. Classification (GTDB taxonomy): domain Bacteria; phylum Actinomycetota; class Acidimicrobiia; order Spongiisociales; family ZC4RG35; genus JBFGRR01. Next base: position 6,303 of record JBFJTO010000002.1, read on the forward strand.
CGGCAGATGTGTGCGGCTGCACGGCAAAGCCCTCCCGATCGAGGCTGGCGAGCTCGTTGCGGACAGTGGCTCCGGAAACCTCGAGACCGGTGGCGTCGAGAATCGAGCGCGAGCTAACAGGCTCGCCCGTGTGGATGTGCTCTTCGACGAGGGCACGAAGAACCGCGATGCGCCGGTCTTCCATGGTCATGACGTTAGCGCTCGGGGTGGGAGACTGACAGCCAGTCCTCTGGGGCCCCGAGGTCGAGAACGGCTCGGGCCACGACGTCGGTGAGAAGCGGGCGCGCCACCGACAGCCTCTCCCCGTCGATAAGAACCCCGGCTTCCAACAGTCTCTTCCCGCTCGGAGTCTCCAACAGCCGACGGCCACCATGACCTCTGCTCACCCCGGCGGCCAGTCGCAGCCCGAGCATCAACCGCTCCTGTTCGGCTGCCCATCCGGTTATATCCTCAGTGCCCTGGACCGGTCCCACTCCCCGGCCAACCCGCTCCAGATAGGCCTCGACCCGGCGGACGTTGCGACGTCTCACACCGTTTCGGAATCCGTGTGCCCCCACCCCAAAGCCCAGGTACTCCCCCTGTGCCCACACTCCCAGGTTGTACCGGCAATGATGACCAGGTCGGGCGAAGTTGGAGACCTCATAGCGAACCAACCCGGCTGCTTCTGCCAGCGACGACGCCAATTCCCATTTGGCTGCCTGGTCGTCGGCGTCGGGGGCAGGCGCGCCGGCGGCTACCGCCCTGCTCAAAGGCGTGCCCCTCTCGACTGTCAGGGCGTAGGCGGAGAGGTGATCGGGAGAGAGGTCCAGGGCGGCCATCACCGTGCCCCTCCAATCCCTCTCGCATGGTGATCCGAAGATCAGGTCGAGGTTGACTGACTCGAAACCGCCGGATCGGGCTGATTCGACCGCGGCGGCGATGTCATCGGGGCCGTGAATGCGGCCGAGATAAGCGAGAACCTCGGGTTCGAACGACTGGGCCCCGAAGGAGACCCGGTTGAAACCCCCCGCCCGCAATTCGAGCGCGGTCTCTAGCGTCCAGTCTTCGGGATTGGCTTCGAGGCTGATCTCGGCACCGGCCGCGATCGCGAAACGATCTCTGAGAGATGTGACGATGGTGTTGAGTCGATCCGCACCGAACTTGCTGGGCGTGCCCCCACCCACGAAGACGGAGTCGAGAGGACCCCAGGGCATCTCGGCATCGATCTCGGCGATGACCGCTTCCAGATAACGGTCGTACAGGTCGTCTCTTCCCGCGACCACGGTGAAGTCGCAGTACGGGCACACCCGCTCGCAGAAAGGGATGTGGACGTAGGCCGAGCGGAGTGCGGCGGAGCCGTCGGCGAGCTCGGGTGAGTCGGGGCTCAATCGTCGACCCTGAGGGCAGCCACGAACGCTTCCTGGGGAACCTCGACGGACCCGACCATCTTCATCCGCTTCTTGCCCTCTTTCTGTCGTTCCAGGAGCTTGCGTTTCCGGGTGATGTCTCCCCCGTAACACTTGGCGAGAACATCTTTCCGCTTCGCCTTGACGGTTTCACGGGCGATCACCCGGCTGCCGATTGCCGCCTGTATCGGAACGTCGAACAACTGCCTCGGGATCAGGGTCTTGAGACGACTCACCATGGAACTGCCGTAGTTGAAAGCCTTTTCATGGTGAACGATGGCGCTGAAGGCATCCACCGACACGCCATTCAAGAGGATGTCGACTTTCACCAGTTTCGAGACCCGATAGCTGTTGAGTTCATAGTCGAGAGAGGCATATCCCCTGGTACGGGACTTGAGCACGTCGAAGAAGTCGAACACGATCTCTCCAAGCGGCACCAGACAATCCATCTCGACACGCTCGGGACCGAGGTAGGTCATGTTGGCCAGGTCTCCACGCCTGGACGTGACCAACTCCATGATGGTCCCGATGTACTCGGTTGGCGTGATGATCATCGCCCGGACATATGGCTCGCGGATCTCTGCTAGTTCGCCGGGATCCGGCAGATCCTGGGGCGATCGGATCTCCCTCTCCGTACCGTCGAGAAGTGTTACCACGTAGGCGACCGACGGTGCGGTGGTGACCAGATCGAGGTCGTATTCGCGTTCGAGACGCTCGCGGACGATCTCCATGTGCAGCAACCCGAGGAATCCGCACCGGAAGCCAAATCCGAGAGCCCGGGAGGTCTCGGGCTCGAAAACCAGCGAAGCATCATTGAGCCGGAGCTTGTCGAGCGCCTCTCTGACTCTCTCGAAGTCGTCTCCCTCGGAGGGGAACAGGCCCGAGTAGACCATGGGTCTTGGCTCGGAGTATCCGGGTAGCGCCTCCTGGGCCTGATTCACGAACGAGGTGACCGTGTCACCGACCTTGATCCTGTCGATCTCTTTGACCCCGGTGATCAGGTACCCGACCTCGCCCGGGCCCAATCCCGCCACCGGCACCGCCACCGGTGTGAGAACGCCGACCTCGTTGGCGTCGTGCTGCTCGGCAGTGGCCATGAACCTGATTTTCTGCCCGGTTGACAGGCGCCCATCGACGATTCTCACGTAGCAGACCACACCCCGATAAGAGTCGTAATGAGAATCGAAGACCAGAGCGCGCAGGGGCGCATCGGGGTCGCCGATGGGGGCCGGCACTTCGGCCACGATGCGTTCGAGAAGCGCATCGACGCCCTGGCCGGTCTTTGCCGAGATCCTGACGACATCGCCTTCGGAGCCGCCCAGGATGTTGACGAGTTCACCGGCGACCCGGTCGGGTTCGGCCCCCGGAAGGTCGATCTTGTTCAACGCCGGGATCACGTCGAGTCCTGCCTCCACCGCCATGTAGGCGTTGGCAAGTGTCTGCGCCTGGACACCCTGAGCGGCATCGGCGAGCAGGAGCGCGCCCTCGCAAGCGGCCAAGGAACGAGAAACCTCATATGAGAAATCGACATGGCCGGGCGTGTCGATGAGATTGAGCAGGTAGTCCTGTCCGTCGGCCGCCCGATAGGTGAGTCGAACCGCCTGAGCCTTGATGGTGATGCCCCGCTCGCGTTCGATGTCCATGGTGTCGAGAACCTGTTCACGCATATCCCGGGCACTCAGTGCCCCGGTGCGCTCCAACAACCGATCGGCAAGCGTGGATTTGCCGTGATCGATGTGGGCGATGATCGAGAAGTTGCGAATGCGCGATTGTGGAATCACTTGCTTTTCCGGTGGGGACATCCCATCCGCGCGGATGGAGTAGGGGGATTGTACCGAGAGTGCGCCGACTGCTAGCCTGCCGCTCCGGCGCAAGCCGTTCTCGCCGCGTTCACCCGGCGGTGTACCCGACAGTCAAAACAGGTTTATCAATGGCCAACATCAAGTCTCAGATCAAGCGCAACCGACAGAACGAAGTTCGTCGCCAGCGCAACAAAACCGTCAACTCTGGTTTGAAGACACACGTCAAGAAGACGAACCAGGCGATTCAGGCCGGATCGGACGAAGCCGCAGAGCTATTCCGCATCGCTCAAGCCAAGATCGACACAGCTGCCTCCAAGGGCGTGCTTCACAAACGGACCGCATCCCGGCGCAAATCGCGGCTCGCAAAGAAGCTCAACTCCTGACCAAAGCCGGCCCCGGGCCGGCTTTTCTCATCTCCCGTTGAGCCAGCGGGAGACCGCGACCGTCAAACGCTCCAGAGTGACCCGGTGCAATTCTTCCGGCGCCGATTTGAGGACCTTGTCTGCCCTGGCCAGGGCATCAACGCAGGCACGCAGGGACGAGTCCTTGAGCCGCGACCGCCGCCGCCAGACCCGATCGACCCACCTGTCACTCGACCGCGCCCCGGCCATCTCCCGAAAAGCTTCCTTGTCGGAGGCAACCAGTGCCATCGAACAGCGTTTCACCTCGGACTCGAGGGAGGCCAGGATCACAAGCGGATGCTGGTGAACCAGCAAGTCGTTGAGCCTTCTCAGGGCTTCCTGAGCTCGACCGGATACAACCGCATCGGTGTAGTGGAAGATCGGCTCGTTGGGGCGATTGCGAAACCGATCGAGCACGGCCGCCGCGGTGATCTTTCCCTTGACGTCGCCGAGCTGATCGAGCGCTTGTCCCAGAGCCGCGAGGTCGGCCCCGAACCGTTGAACCAGAGCACCGGCGGCCCCGGAGTCGATCGAGAGCCCCCTGGCATCGATCTCCCCTGCCAACCACGTGGCGGCGCCCGACTCCCAGACCTTGCGGACAGACACCTTGGTGCCGATGTCTTTGACCACATCACCAATCGATGCGTGAACGCTTCCTTCCACGACGATGGCGACGGCAACGCCTTGCGCTGCTCGCAGCAATTCGGACACCATCTTGGCCTCGCCGACCAGGAGGTTTTGGGCATCAATGAGTTCAACACCCTGCATACCCCCGAACAGCGACCCCGATTGCAGCATCGGCACCAGGGCCTCCAATCCGGATCGGAGCATGTTGGCGCCGTCGTCTCCACCCTTCCCGGGCACGTCGATTCGGGTGACATCCGCCGGATCCACACCCTGCTCGGCGACGAAGTGGCGGGCGCGCTCCAGCATTTCTTGACGCTCCCCCGGCCCTGCGCCGGAGGGGCCGGAAATCAGGAGAAGACTCATGGCTGCTCCGCCAGACGCCCGAACAGGCGCGCCAGGTCGCAGGCTTCGACCGGATCGTGCACTCGAATCATGTCAGCCCCATACTCCAGCGCCATCGTGATATAGGCCATCACACGGTGATCTTCGCGCTTTCTGGGCACGGGGATGAGCACTGGGGGCCCGAGTTCCCGGAACAGGTCGAGTTGGCGAATGACCTCGAGCTGCATTCCCGTGTAGGCCAGATAGTCACCGCGATAGTTGATAGCGATCCCGGGATCGACCACCAGGTTGTGGATTCCCTCTCCGGCCAGTTTTTCCATCCTCGACCCCAGCCAATCGACCGTGATCGCGGCTTTGTCTTCTCGGATCTCGATTTCCCCAACCGCATGAGGGTGGTCGCCCTCGACGTACATCACGATGGCAGCGACACCCGACCCGGCTACAACGGCGCGCATTCTCGGGTCGGCGAGACCCCCCGTGTCGTTGACGAGTACTGCCCCAGCATCAATCGCCCGTGATGCCACTTCGGGCTTCCAGGTGTCGACCGACACCAAGAGCCCTCGTCCCGCCAGCAACTCGATGGCCGGCAACAGCCGGCTCAACTCTTCCGACACACCAATGGTCGGGTTGATGAAGTTGGAACTCTGCCCACCGAGATCAAAAAGTGTGACACCCGCCTCGCGACCGGCGAGAGCCATGTCGAGTGCTTCGTTTTCATCGGCGGCGACTGTGTGCTGCTGCTGGGACTCAGGAGACAGGTTGATGACCTGCATCACGTGAGTCACGCCTTCAAAGGAGAGGTGCGTGCTGCCAAGCTCTAGGACTCTCACGGGCCTACCAGCAGTCGGCCGTTGAGCTGAGTGACTCCCTCGGGAAGCGTCAAGGCCAGAGAGGCCTGGCGCTTTCCCCCGGCTCGGACCTTTCCGAGATCCAGCGGAATCCTGGTGCCGGAGATCTCGAACTGGACCGTTCCAAACCAGTCGAACTCCGTGGAGTTGGCGATGCTCACCGTCACCTCGACCTTGCCGGATGGCAGCCCGAGGGCTTCGAACTCGAGGCTCAAACCATCGCAGAGGACCTCCGGAGGCCCCCCATCCAGAACCGCGGCACCGGTGATCACCGGTTCTTCACCGGGAATCATCACCACCTGGAACGGGGACTCGGCCCGCTCGGTACACGTGAGAGTGTGCGACAGCCCCCGCTGTGACGACAGGGCCACCGGGATCAGCATGACCGCAAACAAGGAGACGAAAGCAATCCGTGTCCAAAGTGCGGCTGGCATGCGCTGGGAGTCTTCCCGGCATCGCCGCAACTGTCAACGCACGTACAATCCTCGACTGTGCTGAGCGCTCTCACCTATAAGAAGGCCCGTGGCCTCGTCCTTTCCGTCGGCCTGCTGCTGATGGGCCTGGTGGCCATCACGATGCTCCTCAGAGGCGTCGACCCGGTCGAGGTGACCGCGACCCTGATGTTCGCCCCGGTGCTGGCAGGCATGCTGTTCTTGGGCCTTCGGGGCGGCTCCGCGGCAGCGGCTCTGGCTGCAGGTCTATACCTGGCCATGCGTTGGCCTGCGATGCGTGTCGTTGGCTTTTCGGCCATATCCGGGCTGGTCTTTTCGCGAATCGTCGGTTATCTCGCCTTCGGAGTCGTGGGCGGCTGGGCGGCAGACCGCGTACGCCAGGGTCTCGACAAGCTGGTCCTCTACGACGAGATCGACGACGAGACCGGTCTGGGAAATACTCGCTCGTTCCTCTCGGCCATCGACCTCGAAAAGAGCCGCTCGGACCGCTACGAGAAGTTCTTCTCGGTTGCGATAGCCAGGTTCTCGGACGCACCGTGGGAAGAGGACACGCCGAGAAAGCGCCGTGCGGCCCTGCGGGGGTTTGGGTCGCACCTGGCCGGCAGCGTGCGCACCAGCGACCTGCTCGCCCATGGGAGGACGGGGACCAGCCACTTGGTGGCCGCGGTATTGCCCGAAACCGGTGCTGCCGGAGCCGGTATCTTCGCCGACAACCTGTCCTCTGCGATCGAGGAGATGATCGGGATGAAGCCCGAGGTCGCCACCGTCGTTTATCCGGGTGACGAGGAGAGGCTGGCCGACATGATTCAGGCTTTCAACCGAATAGATGCTGCCTCTCACCCGACCGTCTGACGCCGGCGGTTTCGAAGATCACGTCACCGCCTTCATCTGTTCTGAACACCGTTGAACCGGCATCGACCAGCGTGCGGACCACCCAATCGGCCGGATGTCCAAAAGTGTTCACGCCGACGCTTACGACTGCGGCGGCGCCCGCGTTGGCAGCCAGCCACTCGGGATCCGATGTTGCCGATCCCTGATGAGGCACCTTGAGCACGGAGTGGTCCAGGTTTCCGAGGTCGTGCTGGGCGCGCACCTCGGCGTCGCCCGTGAAGAGGTAGCGGCGGCCACCGACGTCGACCATCAAGATCAACGATTGGTCGTTGGGGGAGTCGTAGCGGCGGGTGGGACCGAGTATCTCTACGCCGATATCTCCGATCATCATCGATGACCCAACCCGGGGGCTCACGAATCGAAACGACATCGCCAATAGAGCTTGCGAGGCGGGGGTCGAGTGCCGGCCAAATGCCGTCCACACCTCACCAACCGGATGGCGCCCGGTCAATGCCGAGAATCCGGTCAGATGATCGGCGTGAACGTGGGAGGCGACTACGACATCCACCCCGCGGACGCCGTAACGAGCCAGCGCACGCTCGAGCACCACGGGGTCGGGTCCCCCGTCGATGAGCATGGTGGCATCGAGTCCGAGTACCAGAGCTGCGTCACCCTGCCCGACATCGAGGAAGACGACCGCCGGCCTTTCCACAGTGCTGCCGGTGGAACCAACCCCTCCGATCACGGCCACCGCGAGCAACGGAGCCACCAACAACCGGGAATTGGGGACTCTCCTGACCAGGAGGGCCAGTCCGGTGGCGATCGCCAACGCCGTCCAACCCACCTGGGGCCACGGTGAAGCGAGCCGGGCCACAGCCAGCACCGCATCAGCCGGCAACGCTCCGATACGTACGATCCACTCCCAACCGAGCAACGCACCGACGCCTCCGGCAGCCGTGGCGACAGTCACGAGCGGCGCAGCTGCCAGATTCGCCAATGGCGAGAACAGCGGCATCGATCCGAATACGGCGATCAGGACGGGAGCAACTGCGACTTGCGCACCCAGTGATGCCCCCAGAACCGTTGCCACCGGCCTGGGCTCGAAGTCGAACATCCGCGCGGCCATCAGCACACCGGCGGTGGCCGAGACCGAGAGACCAAACCCGACGTCGAGGGCGAAACGTGGCACCCACAGCAGCGATCCGACGACTGCCAACGACAGCGCCGTCCAGGTGTCGATGGGCACACCGACGGCTCGCGCCACCAGAACGATCCCGGCCGTGACCGCCGCCCTGATGACGGACGGCTCGCCTCTGGTGACGATGACAAAGAAGACGAGGCCCAGAAGGCCCAGGGCCCAACGGACCCGGGGCATCACCGCCAGAGGAGCGAACACCAGCCACCAGGCGGCTAGAAACAACGCAACGTTGGACCCCGATACGGCAACGAAGTGAGATAGCCCGGCCCTCCTCAGGGAATCGTTGTCGAGCCGGGGAAGGCGGGACGTGTCCCCAACCAGGAAACCGGCCAGAAGCGCTCGAGACGACGAGAGTTCCGGATGGAGATTGTCGAGTATCCGTCTGCGTAGGGCATTGGCGGCGCGTCGCAGCGGCGACGTAGGAGGCAAAACCGAGACCACGACGGCGCCGGTGACCTCGCCCGCGAGGGATCGGCCTCGAAATGTCGCCACGGTTTCTCTCATCCGCCCGGAAACGACGATCCGGTCGCCTGCCTCCACATGAGGATCGGCGTCGAATCGGGCCACGACCGCTTCTCTGCCTGCCAGTTCCATCAAGAGCCGCCATCCGAAGCGACCCGGAACCGGGTCCGACACTGCGACCCCGTTGAAGCTACCGCTGCCAAGGGATGGTGGACCAACCGCGTTATCGCCACCGTGGGCCACCAACGCTGCCGTGATCACCCAGGTCAGCACGGCGACGACAATGAACGGGCGCGATGCCCGCGGCGGCATGGTGATCACGGAACCGAGATCAGATCTCTGATCGAGTCGAGCTTCGACTCTCCGACTCCGGGGACTCCCAGCAGGTCCTCTATCGCCTGGAACGGACCGTGCTCATCGCGATAGGCGACGATGCGTCCGGCCAGAACCGGACCGACACCCGACAAGCTCTCGAGCTGCTCGATGCTGGCCCGGTTGATCGGCACGGTTTCATCCCCGAGCACATCAGAAGAGGTTTCGCCGGGGCCGGGCACCTCGACGCGTTCTCCATCGACCACGACTCTGGCCAGGTTCAAAAGGTCGGTTCGGGCTCCCGGCCTCGCCCCACCCGCGGCGGCGAGCGCATCCGCCACTCGAGAACCATCGACGAGATCGACGAGACCCGGAGCCACAACCCATCCGGAGACATGAACCGTCACCGATGACCGGACCGGCTCGAGAGAACGCGGCGCAACGGGCACCGCGGTTTGCGGGGCGGGCCGGCCGACCAGGACACCGGCCGCGACGGCTCCAGCCAGAATCAGCAACGTCAACGTCGGGGCACGGCGGTCCAGGTGAGGCACCTCTCCCCCGTCGCCGCAACTGCCTATCTACCCACTCAGCGATCCGGTTACCAGGGAGATCCATTAGTTTCGGCATATGACACTCGAGAGCCTTCCGTTCCGGGTCGATCCCGGCACCCGGATCGACCTGGGCCGCTGGCCGACCACCGCATCTGATGGCCACGCCAAGAAGGAAGCGCGTGCCGAAGTTCGCGCCCTCAACAAGCGTCTCGAGGTGTTGCAGGAAGTCCTGTATGCACAGGGCAAGCACCGGCTCTTGGTGGTCCTTCAAGCCATGGACACGGGCGGGAAAGACGGAGCCATTCGCAAGGTTTTCGACGGCGTCAATCCGCAAGGTGTGAAGGTGGCGTCATTCAAGCGGCCAACCTCTGCCGAACTTGCCCACGACTACCTGTGGAGGGTGCATCCGCACGTACCCGGGAACGGCGAAATCACGATCTTCAACCGCTCCCACTACGAGGACGTCCTGGTGGTTCGGGTTCACAAGCTCGTACCCGAAGGACGGTGGTTGTCCAGATACGACCACATCAACGCCTTCGAAAAGCTGCTCTCAGACGAAGGAACCACAATCCTCAAGTTCTACCTGCATATCTCCAAGGAAGAGCAGCGCAAGCGGCTCCAGGCTCGCCTCGACGACCCCTCCAAGCACTGGAAGTTCTCCACCGGAGATCTCGATGAACGCGCCCGATGGAACGAGTATCGGGAGGCCTACGAGGTGGCTTTGTGGCGCACCTCCACACCGTGGGCACCCTGGTACATAGTTCCTGCCGACCAGAAGTGGTTCCGGGATCTGCTCATTTCCACGGTGATGGTGGAGACGTTGGAACGCTTGGGCCTCGAGTATCCGCCCTCCGGCGAAGACCTGGCCGACGTCGTCGTCAACTGATCCGATCGGCCAAGAGGCGGGCCTCTGCTTCGAAGGGTATTTCGGCGTAGGCGTCGCGGTGGGACCGACCACGGAGTCGGCCGGAGAGATACAAGAGCACGTACCGGCTCAGGAATCGCCATCCGCCCTCAGCCTTCCACTGACGGACATGCACGAGTTCGTGAAGGATGACCCTGGACAATGCCTCGCGGTCGCCGCCCAGGATCTCGCCGGCGATGAAGATTCGCCGTCCCAGCGTCATCGCCGAAACCGGGCCCAACCAGATCCGGCGCAGGAGAGGGGGCGCCGTCGAAACTGTGACCGCACCCAGATCGCCCAGTCCGACCAGGTGGCCGACCTCGATCTCATCGACCCCCAGGCTGCTGAGAACCCGGGTGGCGGTGACGGGCACTTCAGCCGACGACGATGTTGACGAGGTTGGGGGGACGAGCGATCACCTTGCGCACCGTTCCACCCTCGAGCCACCGCTCGATCTTCTCGAGTCCCATGGCGGTCGCCTCGGCATCGGCCGGGCTGATGTCAACGTCGACATCCACGCGATCCCGAACCTTGCCATTCACCTGGACGACCATCGTCACCACATCTCTGCGCACCAGGTCCTCGTCCCAAGATGGCCACATCTGCGCGGCCAGCATGCCGTCGTGGCCGGTCAGCTCCCACAGTTCATGGGCCATGTGCGGGGCCATCGGTGACAACATCAGCAACATCATCTCGACCACTGCGTCAACGGTGACCCGACGCGCCCCCACCTGAGATTTCAGGTAACCGTTGAGGGTGTTGGAGAACTCCATCAGGGCCGCCACGGCGGTGTTGAAAGAGAACCTGTCGATGTCCTCGGTGACCTTCTTGACTGTTCGATGGGCGTCGGCGAGAACCTCCCGGTCTTCTGCTGATTCGGGTCGATCAACGGTCTTTCCGACTGAGCCGGTGGCCATTCGCCAGACACGATCTAGGAACCGGTAGGTGCCTTCGACGCCGTGATCCGACCAGATGGCATCATCGGTGGGAGGCCCGATGAAGAGTTCGAAAAGCCTGATGGCATCGGCGCCATATCGTTCGTAGTACGAATCTGGGCTGACCACGTTCCCCTTGGACTTGGACATCTTGGCGCCGTCTTTGACCAGCATCCCCTGGGTGAACAAGCGGGCAAAAGGCTCGTCCACGGGCACAAGACCCATGTCGTGCAGCACTTTGGTGACGAATCTGGCGTAAAGCAGATGCAGCACCGCATGCTCCACACCACCGATGTACTGGTCAACCGGCATCCAGTACTTGACCTTCTCAGGATCGAAGATCGCCTCATCATTGTGAGCGTCGCAGTAGCGCAGGTAGTACCACGACGAGTCGACGAACGTGTCCATGGTGTCGGTTTCACGCTTGGCAGAGCCGCCACACGAAGGGCAAGCGACGTTCACGAACGAATCCACGGCAGCAAGCGGACTCTGGCCCTTCGGTGCGTAATCCTCGACGTCGGGGTGAATGACCGGGAGGTCCGCTTCGGGAACCGGGACGAGCCCACACTCGGCGCAGTTGATCATTGGTATCGGACAACCCCAGTAACGCTGCCGTGAAATCAGCCAATCGTGGAGTCGATACTGGACCGTCCTGGTTCCAAGGCCGTGTTCCTCGAACCAGGTGATCGCAGCCGGGATCGACTCTGCTTTGGTGAGGCCGTTCAGGAAGTCGGAGTTGATCATCACGCCATCGCCCGAATAGGCCTCGCCCTCCCAGCCGTCCGGTCGCGAGACCGTGGGAATGATGTCCAGGCGGTAGCGGGTAGCGAAATCCCAGTCGCGCTGGTCTTCACCCGGAACGGCCATGATCGCCCCGGTGCCGTAGCCGGTCAGGACGTAGTCGGCGATGAAGAGCGGCACCTCGCGCCCGTTGACCGGGTTGATGGCGTGGTGACCGAGGAAGATGCCCGATTTGGCGCCGTCGGCAACCCGCTCGATGTCGCTGGCGCGCACTGCGGCCGCGATGTAGGCGCGCGCCTCCTCCTCGACCGGTGACCCGGCGATCAACTCCTCGACGAGAGGGTGCTCCGGAGCGAGGACGGCGAAGGTCATCCCGAACGATGTGTCCGGGCGCGTGGTGAACACATCGAAGCTGTGCTCGGTACCGGCGACTTTCATCGTGAACCGGCAGCCTTCTGAGCGGCCGATCCAGTTCTCCTGCATGGTCCGGACCCGGTCGGGCCACTCATTCAGCTCAGCGAGATCGTCGAGGAGACGGTCGGCGTAGTCGGTGATCTTGAAGAACCACTGCGAGAGATTGCGCTTCTCGACAACGGTCCCGCATCGTTCGCACCCACCATCCACGACCTGCTCGTTGGCGAGGACCGTCGCATCTCGTGGGCACCAGTTGACCGGCGACTCCTTCTTGTAGGCCAAACCTTGCTCGTAGAGCTTCAGGAATATCCACTGATCCCAGCGGTAATACTCGGGGGTGTGGACCACGACCTCGCGGTCCCAGTCGTACACGGCGCCCAGACGCCGCAATTGGTCCTTCATGCGGACGATCTGCTTCTCGGTGAATTCGCGGGGATGGACGCCGGTGTTGATGGCAGCGTTTTCGGCGGGAAGCCCGAAAGAATCCCATCCCATGGGCGAGAGCACGTTGTACCCCTGCATCTTGCGATAACGGGTGAGCAGATCGACATAGGTGTAGTTGCGAAGATGCCCCATATGCAGGTCCCCCGAGGGGTACGGGTACATCTGGACGTTGAAGAACTTGACCTTGGTGAGGTCTTCGGTGACGTTGAAGACGCGCTCCGACTCCCAACGGCTCTGCCACTTGGGCTCGATGGTCGAAAAGTCGTATCCCATAAGTGTTTCCTTGAAGAGATGCGAGGCTAACAGCGGAAGAGGAGCGCTCCGTACGGACCGTAGCCCGTCTTGGCGGCCCGGACCGGGACCCGGGAGCCCGACTTGGGCCTTTCGGCGGACTGACCACCCATTTCGAAGCCCTACCCTGGAACCCGGAGGCGCGGGTCCGATGCCCGCTTTCAATCGATGCTTACACCCACACCACGCCGAGTCTTGATCCTCGGTGCTGCCGGTCGCGATTTCCACAACTTCAACACGGCTTTCCGGGGCGATCCCGGCGTGATCGTCGTCGCATTCACTGCCACGCAGATTCCCGGTGTTGCCGACCGCCGCTACCCGGCGTCGCTGGCGGGTCCTTCCTATCCCGACGGCATCCCGATTTTCCCCGAAAGCGAACTCGAGCGTCTCATCGACGATTTCGACGTCGACGAGGCTGTTTTCGCCTATAGCGACGTTCCCCACGA
>JBFJTO010000003.1:0-18404 GCA_041625295.1 Acidimicrobiia bacterium
ATTGCCCAGATCGGCACCCTCATTCCCAAACCGTGTACCGAACGGGATGCCAACAGCAACCCGTGATCCCGGGGGGCCGGCCGCAACCCGCGCCAACGCTGCCGAAAGCTCGCGGCGAAGACGATGGGTCCGGATTGCCACCCACTGGAGCGCAGCTCTAACACTCCCCCAAGCTAGGACTTGCCGATCGAACCCGGAAGAGCGCCGTGCGTATTCTCGGTGAACTAGCCGAGCCCGAATCAGGTCACGCCCACGAGGAGGCCGGTCGCCACCGCGACAAAGGTCGCCACTGCAGCACCGGGGAGAACCAGCTGTCTTTTCGCTTTCATTGCCGCAAGCATCACCAGAGCGGGGACGATCCCGAGACCGGCCCAGACCAGAGCAGCCTCGGGAACTCCCCCACGTAGTCCGGCCAAGCCCGCGACCAGGGCACTCCCCACCAGGAGGAGTCCAATCAGGCGGCGAGCGCGAACAGCGCCGATGCGCACGGCCAACACCAGTTTTCCGGCACGCAGGTCGGTGTCGAGATCGGGAAGCTCAAAGGCGAGCATCATGGACCCGTGGATCGGGATGAGAATCACCACCGTCCACCACAGGAGCCGCGTCGGTGAGGACCCCTGTGCGAAGACCCCGATGATGGGAACGATCCCGGCAACCACAGTCGAGGTAACCAACTCACCCCACCCGGACCCGAGAAGCCTGATCGGCGGCATCGAATAGGACCACGAGACCCCCAATGCGGCGATTCCCAAGAGCGCCGCGGGAAGGCTGCCACGGGCGAGAACGACGGCTGAAGCCATCGCCACTGCGGTGCTCACCTTGGCGGCGCCCAATGCCACCTCCGGGCCCAGGAGACCCTCCACAAGGACTCCACTGCCACCGGAAAAGAGGGTCCGCCGCTTCACGCCGCGGTCTGCTTCCAGATCGGAGAACTCATTCAGATAGTGGGCCGTGACCTGGCCGGAGGTGATCATCAACTGCCCAGCGATGTACCCGATGACGTCGAGGCGTGCGGCAGTCGCCGCCCCCAGGCCGAACATGAGCACGCCGCCCAACAGGAAATGAGGGCGGCTGAGCCGAATGAACGCCCACAACGAACGCATGGATCCATTCTGATCTTCTTCCCGACCCGATCGGGCCGGAAAACGGTCGAAGACCACGCAAGGCCAGGAGGGACACAGTCAAGCCAGCGAAACCCACCGTGTATTTGGGAGGGTCCAGGACGGGGCGGGTCGCCTGCCACATGTCAATCGGGAAGCTGATCGCGTCGGACCGCACCGCCCGCGGGAACAAAGACCTATTACATTTGCTTTTCAAAATATCATTTGTTTGTTACGATGAAAAGTGATCACGACAAGACGAGGAGCCCCCGTGGGTCGACCCAGCATCATCGAACCGGAACCGAGACCGCTCCACGATGAGGAGTTGGTGGCGAAGCTGTTTCGCACACTTGGCGATGCAACCCGCTTGAAGATCCTCCGACTCCTACTCGACCGCCCGCGCTATCAGAAGGAACTAGTCGCCGCGGTTGGACTCTCACAAGCCCAGGTGTCGCAGCATCTCGCATGCCTGACGTGGTGCGGCTTCGTTGAAGCTGAACGCCGTGGCCGCCTTGTGCAATACCAGATCTGTGATCCACGCGTCGCCTCGATCCTCGATCGCGCCCACACCTTCCTCGAAGGAAACGAAGCCGAAATCGGCGCCTGCCGAATCGCCCCATGACACCTCAAGGAGACACCACCATGCCTGAAAACATCGAACTCGACATCGAAGGAATGCACTGCGACCACTGCGAGGTCACCGTGAGCGCCGCGCTGGAGCGTGCTGGCCTGAGCGATGTCGACGTGGACTGGCGACGCGGCCACGCTCGCGGATCGGCGGGCTCGGACTTCAGCCCAGGTCGTGCCACCCAAGCTGTCGCCGCGCTTGGCTACACCCTCCTCTCCGTGAAGCCCACTGCAACTGCAACCGGGACAAGCAAGCACACCGATGGCCAATCCCACTACGACCTGATCATCATTGGATCCGGCTCCGCCGCCTTCGCGGCAGCCATCCAGGCTCGAGAGCTTGGCGCCAGCGTGGCGATGGTTGAACGCGGCACCGTCGGCGGAACCTGCGTCAACATCGGATGTGTCCCCTCCAAGGCACTGCTCCGTGCCGCCGAAACCAATTGGAACGCGGCTCATCACCAGTTCGCCGGAATCGAAACCCGCAACGGGCAGGTCGATCTGAAAGCACTCGTCGGCCAGAAGGACGAGCTGGTCTCCCAGCTCCGCAAAGAAAAGTACGAAGACCTCATCGAACACTATGAGTTCGACCTCATCCATGGCGCAGCTCGCTTCACCGGACCCGACACGATCGATGTCGACGGCCGAATTCTCCACGCCGATCGATACCTCATAGCCACTGGCGCATCACCGTGGATCCCGCCTATCAGCGGCATCGAAGACACCGGATACCTGACCTCAACCGACGCACTCGAACTCACCGACGTCCCGAAACGACTCATAGTCATCGGCGCCAACGCCATCGGCCTCGAACTCGGCCAACTCTTCCTTCATCTCGGGTCCCAAGTCACCTGGGTCGAAGCGCTCGACCGAATCGCGCCCTTTGAAGAACCGGAAATATCAGCCGAACTCCACAGCCTGCTCGAAGACCAGGGTGCCATTGTCCACACGAGTGCAACTGCTACCGCCGCCGCACGCAGCGGCGAGGAAGTCACATTGCAACTCACCACCAAGAGCGGACCAGCCACCGTTGTCGCCGACCAACTGCTGGTGGCCACGGGCCGAAGAGCCAATACCGACAACCTCGACCTCGCCGCTGCCAATGTCGACACCGACGACCGCGGACGGATCATCGTGAGTGATCAATTGGCGACCAGTAACCCTGCGATCTATGCAGCCGGCGACGTGACGGCCCATCCCCAATTCGTCTATGTCGCGGCGCTCGGAGGCAACCTCGCCGCCGAGAATGCCCTCCGCAACACAGAAAGCACCATCGACTTCGCCACGATGCCCCGCGTCACCTTCACAGCACCAAGCATCGCTTCAGTTGGACTCACCGAAAGAGAAGCCAGAGACCAAAACAAGACGATCATCACCTCCGTACTGCCCCTCGATGTCGTTCCCCGAGCCCTCGTCGACCACGACACCAATGGACTCATCAAACTCGTAGCCGACGAAACGGACGGCAGACTCCTCGGCGCCCACATCCTCGCCCATGGAGCCGGCGACGTGATCCAAGCCGCCGTGATGGCACTCAAATACCACGCGACGATCGACGAGATCGCCCATACCTACCACCCCTATCTGACTATGGCCGAAGGCCTCAAGCTCGCAGCACAGGCCTTCGGGAAGGACGTCAAAACCCTGTCCTGCTGCGCAGCCTGACGGGAACGACGAGCTCTGGTGGACCTGTCACGTCACCCTTTGACGTTCATGCGAACGGGTCGAAGCCGTCACAAAGAACGCCTCATCGCAGCTCGTCGAAGGGACCATGACCTCGATCGCGGAGTTCTACTCCGCCGCCCCCGCCCAGGAGGTCGAGAAGGGCGGGAGTTCAATTGGGTGGTTCTGGTAGGCACCGTGGGGTGGAGGTGAGGGGATTCGAACCCCTGACTTCTTCCGTGCGAGGGAAGCGCTCTGCCGGGCTGAGCTACACCCCCAAGGGGCCGGTGATGTTAGACCGCCGGTGACGGCCCGCTAAATGTCATCCGCCCAATTCGGCAACGACCGCCGCACCCACGGCCGGGTCCCCAGCGGCGACAAACACCACATTGGCACCCGAACGATCGACAAACGCATAATCGGCACCAGAAAACGTCGTCGCATCGCCCGCACGATTCGGCTTGCCAACGCTCATCGCGCTGGCGACGTAGGCATTCAAAGCGTCGAAGAGTTCGCCTGCGTCGTTCGAGGTGTCGCCGACGTAATCGATGACCATCGTCACGTTTTCACCGTCGAACCAGAGCCTGAACCTGTCCCCGCCCCAACCCTGGGATGGATCAGAGGCGACAGGTCCTTCTCCGAGCACCTGCTCGAACATCAACAGAAAGCTCAGTTCGCCCCAATCCGAGTCATAAACCAACTCATTCCCGGGGATCGTGATCTCCGCGGTTGAAGGAGTGAGTGGCTCGTCGCGCAGATATTCCCTGGGGGTGATGATCTGCTCGGTCGAAGTCGGCCACCGGTCGTAGGCATCGTCGACGGCCCCAAAACCTCCCAGATCGAACAGCCGCTGCGTGAACACCAGGCCTTCCTGGTATGGAAACAGCAGCGAACGCTGAATGAATAGTGGGGCGGCGTCGAACACCGTTGTATCCGTCTGGAATGATGCGGCGAGGAAAGCCTGCTGATCCTCGGGCGACATCTCCTGCAGGTAGCGGATCTGGACGAGAGTGGCGTCGCCCTCGATCACGGACAGGAAGGCGGTCGCTTCGTCGTACTTCTGGTCATCTATCAGCTGATTGCGTTTCTGCCAGAGCTGATGGTGCTGATCAGTGAGGGCATGAGTCAGTTCGTGGATGAGAGTCCCTCGCTCGAGCGGGCTGAATGTGGCTTCACCGGCCGGCACCACGAGTTCCTTCGCGTCGCCGTCATAGAACCCGGCGATCTGTTCGCCATAGAGATCCGTGTAGAGGCCGAGAAGATCTTGACCGCTGGGGAGCAGCCCCAAAAGCACGTACAACGCCTGATCGGCATCGACGTTTTCGGTCTCCTCGGCGATCTGCTCGCGTACCCGGGAGGCCAACTCGTCGGCTGTGAGAACGGTGACCCTGGGCGCCTCGAGGAATGGCAACTCTCGCAACCGCTGGACGTCCTCGACGAGCTGGATGATCTCGGCCTGCAACGACTCGGGCAGAGCCTCGATACCGGTTGGCAGCAGCGTCGTGGACGGCTGGGGCAAAGTCGTAGTGACGGTCGTCGTGGTGGTGGAACTCGTCGTTGGAGACGTCGATGGTGCCAGGGTGACCGTCGACGGGATCGGCGCCGCCGTGCAGGCGGACGCGAGCAGCATCAAGACAGCGGGGAGTCTCTTCATCGAGTCGGAGAGTACCGCCCGGAGCGGCTGGTCAATCGCCCAGACGCCTGGCCAGGTCACTTCTGAGCCGCTCCTGGACGGCTGTCGCAGTCAGATCCGATCGGGAACGCTCCGCCAGCGCTCTGGCGACATCGGTGGTCCGGCGCAGACCAGCGGTCATGCCGTCCGGATAGTCCAGGCTGGCGAGAAGATCTACAACGTCATCCATGGCAGCGAGGAGTCTCTCGGCGGTTTCGAGATCGCCGGCCCGGAGGGTGTCGAGCAGCCTGCGCCGGCACTCCCCGACTGTCTCCCCGAGACCGTGCAGAAACGGCACGGCATCGATGCCGAGATCGACAGGTGTCGGCAGCGAGGTCCCGTCGAAAACCGCCAGAGTCAGGCACGCCTCGGCATACTCCTTGGCAGCATCGTTCACGAAGCCCGCGTGCAAGACGTCGGGATGTGCCGCAAGCGCCGTTTGTGCCGACGCCACCAGTCTTCCGGAGTCGGCGACCAACTCCCTCGCCTCAGCAAACTGATCGCGGTGCAGATGTCTGATCGCATTCGCAGCAGCTCGAATCGCATGTCGGGAGTCGGTCAGACCCTTCTCGCGCGCCGAGAATCTCGCATCGAGAACAGGACGAACGGCAGCGGAGATCGGATCGAGCTCCGAGGGCGACATCGATCAGCCGCCGGCAACGATGCGAACCGGAGCCGGATCTTCGTAGGTCCGGTTGGCAGCGTGGTCGTGCGCGACTCTGGCCATCCGGTTCTGCTTGATCTGCATGAGCATGGCCACATACACGGCGATGAGAGCATCGATGGTCAGATGCACGAGTAGCCAACCAGTGGATCGCTGTAAGTAAGCGACCACCAGGGCGCCCAGGGCTGCGGTGATCAGCACGCCGAGAGCGCGACGACGCCGTGACCGGACCACATCGCGTACCTCTGATCGACGGGAATTCGGGTTGTGACGTTGCACGTCGGCCATCACATGCGTCCACTTGTCGAAATCTTCGGTCGAACTCAAGGGCGCTTCCTTGCGGGTGCCGAACAGCGAAGGGAACAGATACACGCCCCATATCGCTGCGATCACCAGAGCGCCGATGAGGATCGGACCTTCACTGCCCATGACTCATTTTTCTCCGGCTAGTCCGGGATCACAGTAGCGAGATCGAGAGTGGTGCTCCAACCGCTCACCGGGCACTCTTCCACTCTCCAGATTTGCCACCGGTCTTGGAGAGCAACCTGACACCTTCTATCGAGGCTCCCTTCTCTACCGACTTGACCATGTCGTAGAGGGCCAGCGCGGTCACCGATGCTGCGGTCATGGCCTCCATCTCCACGCCGGTCTTTCCCGTCGTCGAGACGGTGGCGGTCACGACGGCCCCCAGAGAGTGATGGCTGATGTCGACGGTGATCCCATCGATTGTCAGAGGGTGACAGAGCGGAATCAACTCAGATGTCCGCTTGGCGGCCATGATCCCAGCGACGCGGGCGCTGGCGAGCGCATCACCCTTGGGGAGGTTGCCGGCGAAGAGCATCTCCGTCGTCTCTTCACCGATGATCAACCTGGCCTCAGCCGTGGCGACTCGCTCGGTCACCGCCTTTCCGGTGACATCGACCATGTGCACTTCGCCCTCGGCATTCAGATGAGAAAAACCCTCATTCATGACGCGCCTCCTCGTGTGTCCGGCTCTCCGGCCATCGGAACATCTCGATTGACACCTCGCTACCCGCCTCGATGGTCCCGATACCGGCAGGGATCACCGCAAACCCGTCCGCGGCCGCGGCAGCGCTCAGGATGTTGGAACCCTGCCCACCCGATTCTTCCACCATGAATCGACCAGCGTCGAAGTGCACCCGGGCCCTCAGAAAAACCGTCTTCGCGGGATCAGTGACCATCCGTTCCGCCGCCACTCCATTCAGCACCGGCCGAAACACGCGCTCCGAGCCCATCATCTTGAGAAGTGCCGGGCGAGCCAGTTGCTCGAAGACGACAAGTGCCGATACCGGGTTCCCTGGGAGGCCGAAAAGCGGTGTACCTGCGATGTTCCCGAATGCAAACGGCTTGCCGGGCTTCATGGCAACTTTCCAGAATTCGATGGCACCCAGTTCCGAGAGAACCTGCTTGACCAGGTCGTAGTCGCCCATGGACACACCGCCGGATGTGAAGATCGCATCGCAATCGGCGGCAGCCCGCTCCAGCGTCGAACGCAATCGGGCAGCGTCATCGGGAACGATTCCGAAGTCGCGAACTTCCACACCGAGTTCGGCGAGGAGGCCCACGAGGAGCGGTCTGTTGGCATCACGAATCAAGCCAGGGCGCAGG
Source organism: Acidimicrobiia bacterium (assembly GCA_041625295.1). GTDB lineage: Bacteria > Actinomycetota > Acidimicrobiia > Spongiisociales > ZC4RG35 > JBFGRR01. The sequence continues at coordinate 7,355 of JBFJTO010000003.1, forward strand.
TGGGGTGTCTCCGGTGGCTGGATCTCGTCGCCGGTTGAGAGCAGGGCGACGCACGGCCTGCGATGAACCTCCACGATTGAGGCGCCCACCGCGGCGAGAACTCCCATGTGCTGTGGACCCAGGCGCACCCCGGCCCTCACAACAACGTCGCCCAAGCTCACGTCCCCACCGGCCGCCCTCAGATTCGTGCCAACGGGCACATGGACCAGCGTTCTCACCTGCCCGTCGAGGATTTCGGTGTCCTCCACCTTGACCACCGCATCCGCCCCATCCGGGACCGGTGCTCCGGTCATGATCTTGATCGCGGTTCCCGGGGTCACGCTCGCCTGTGAGATGTGGCCGGCGGCCACGTCGGCGATCACCCGCAGGACGGCGGGCACTGTGGCCGTGTCCGCGGCAAGCACTGCGAATCCGTCCATCGCCGAGTTCGCAAAAGGTGGCACATCTTCGGCGGCCACCACATCGGCAACGGGAACCAGCCCGAGCGAATCCCAGACCGCCACCCGCACTCCGGGGAGGGCGGTCAGCGCGGCCAAGACCTCGTCCTGGGCCTCCGTCAGCGGCTTCAGCTTCGTAGGGCCCCCTCAACAGCGGTGCGGAACGACTGTCCAAAACGATCAAGACCTAAATGGAGCGAGGCTTCGAGCAGACCCTCAGGAGTTCCCACATCGAGCAGGTCTGCGTCGGCGATCCATCCTCGACAGGCACCCCGCGAGGCCACCTCGGAGATGGCATCGGTCAGCTGGATCTCGCCGCCCACGCCCGGAGTGAGGTTGGCGAGCGCCTCGAAGATCTCCGGCATGAACAGATACCGTCCGATCAGCCCGAGACGCGATGGTGCCTGATCCGCCCCAGGTTTCTCTACAGCTCCGCCGATCTCGAGAACGCCGCCGAGCTCCTTCGACGTCGGAACCACGACCCCGTACCGGGACAACCATTCCTCGGACAGGCGCCGCAGGCACACCACCGAGACTCCGGGATCGGCGCTTTGCGCCAGATGGGGAAGCACCTCGTGGCCGGGCCGGACGATGTTGTCGGCGAGAAGGCAGAAGAAGGGTCGGTCGCCGACCATCTGGCGGGCCTCGAGAACCGCATGGCCAAGACCGAGCGGCTCTTCCTGGACCACCGGGCGGATCTGGATTTCTTCGAGTCCGTCCATCCGACCTTCGGTCAGAAAGTGGCGCTGAACCAGATGCCCGGCGTCAAGATCGACGACGATGATCGCCTCGGTTGCCCCGGCCCGGGCAGCTTCCTCGACCGCATATTGAACGGCCGGGCGATCTACGACGGTCAACAACGCTTTCGGGACTACCCGGGTAGCCGGACGCATCCGCGATCCGCGACCCGCAGCGGGGATCACGGCAACTTCGACCTTCAAGTTGGCACCTTCTGTTCGGATCCGCCCAGCATGCGGCGGATGTTCGGGACGTGTCTGACGACGATCAAAGCGAGCATTCCTCCCAGCCAGAAGAAGGCCCACCCTCGCACGCCGGCCACGTATGCGAGAGGAACAGATGCGACAACCACGGTCAACGATGCCACCGCGGCGATCTTGGAAATACGGGCCACCAGGAACCACACGATCGCCAGAACCAGAGCTGCCCAGGGAATGGTGAACAACAACACGCCGGCCCCGGTGGCCACCCCGCGTCCTCCGCGGAATCGGTGAAAGACCGGGTAGGCATGGCCGAACACCGCGGCCAGGCCGGCAGCAAAAGCCATTGGAACAACGGCAGGGTCACCTCCCGCGGCCGCGATCCAACCCATGGCTGCGCCAATCACGCCCTTGAAAGCATCGCCGACGAAGACCATCACGGCCGGTCCTTTGCCGAGTGCGCGCAGCACATTGGAGGCGCCCGGGTTTCCGCTTCCCACCGACCGGATGTCTATGCCGCGGGCCCTGGATACGAGCACAGCGAAGTCGAGGCTCCCCACGACGTATGCCGAGACCATGGCTACCCAGACGGACATGGCGGCGGAGTCTAGGTTTTCCAGAGTGCGGCCATGCTGTGGGAATGATGGATGCGCAGTATGATGTTGCCTCTTCATAGCCAGGTCCGGAGTTCCCTTCAGATGCCCACGTATGAATACGTCTGCAAAGAGTGCGGCCAACAAATCGAAATGTGGCAGTCGTTCAGCGCCAAGCCGCTGAAGACCCACACCGCATGCGGTGGCGCCCTTCAAAAGGTCTTTCACGCCCGCGGCATCGTCTTCAAAGGCTCCGGTTTCTACGCGACGGACTCTCGCAACAAGAACTCGCTCTCCACGTCCGGGCCGTCGCCAGCCTCCACGGCTCCGACCACCGAGGACTGACCCCCTTACAACCGGGACCTGGCTCCAATAGCTTCGGAGCGGTGTATTGGCTTTCGAGACCGCCGATTCTCAGGTACGCAATCGCAACGGTCCTTGTGTTTGCCGGTCTCATCACAGAGTTCCACCCGTCTCGCACCGTTACGCATCCGTTTGCAGCCGAGACCTTTCAGCCGGGCGCTGGGATCGACCATTCGAATGTGGAGTTCCGTGATGTGCCCGCAGGTCTGTTCCCGCCGGTGTCCCTGCCCGCAGTGGCCAGAGTTCCGGTATCTGCCGGTGAACCGCTGATACCTGCGGTGCTCTCACGCGAGGGCATCGTCATACCCGACGACTGGTGGTCGATGGAGTTGCCTCTGCCGGGGTCGGCCATCCCCGGTGACGACGTTCTCCTCATCGTCGAGGACGGCACCGGGGTTCTCGGTACAGTCGTATCTCTGGCTCCAGACGACCAATACACCGGCGAGACCCGAGGATTGGTCGCCGTGCCGGGCAGCGAGGCGGCTCAGGTCGCCTCGGCTCTACTCGCAGGCCGATTGGCTGTGCTGTTGGACGGTTAGTGTGTCGCCGTGCTGAATGCGCTCATCTGGGGTCTGGTCCAGGGACTCACCGAGTTCTTGCCGATATCCTCTTCGGGTCACCTGATCCTGGTTCCCGCCTTCTTGTCGAAGGCAGGTCTCGCTGTCGGAGAACCCGTCCTGGCCGTGACCGCGGTTCTCCACCTGGGTACCTTGCTTGCCGTACTGGCGTTCTTCCGCCGGGACGTTGCCGCCATTGCCACATTCAGGGCTCCAAAACTGCTGCGTCTCGTGGCCATCGGGACCATTCCGGCGGTCGTCGGATATCCCCTGCGGGGACGTCTTGACGCCTTCGACAACGACCCGAAGAGGGTGGCGCTGGCGCTCCTGTTCACATCGGCGGTGCTGTTCGTTGGATCGAGACTGAACAAGGGGACCCGTCGCCTCGAAGAAGCGGGCAACTCGGATGCGGTGGTCATCGGAATCGCCCAGGCTCTGGCGCTGGTCCCGGGAATCTCCAGGTCGGGAATGACGATCACCGCCGGCCAGGGGCGTTCACTGGGTGCAGTCGAGGCCGCTCGATTCTCCTTTCTCCTCGCCGTGCCGGCCATAGCCGCAGGAGGAATCCTCTCCCTTTTCGACCTGTCCGGAGCCAACATCAACGCCCCAGAGCTGATCCTCGGTTTCCTGGTTTCGGCGGTTGCCGGCTACGCGGCCATCGCGTTGCTGCTCCGGGTGCTCGCCAAGGTCGGCCTCATGCCGTTTGCCGTGTACGCGGCGATGGTCGCCGTGCTCGCCCTTCTGATCCTCTAGCCGGAGTAGTTGGAAGACATACGCATCGTCTCTGCGATGTGCACGTTCACCAACGCGGGCAGACCCGACGCCTCCGCCCGCTCCAGGGCCGGTCTGATCTCGGCGGGATCGGTCACGAATTCTCCGTAACCTCCCAAGCCCTGCACCACTTTGTGGTACGGCCGGATGCCCAGATTGGAGGCGACCACCGTCTCGGGAAAGAGCATCCGGTGGATGGTCTTGACATTCGCCCACACGCCGTCGTTGCCGATCACACCGATGATCGGGAGTCCGAGCCGGACCATGGTGTCGAACTCGAAGCCGTTGAATCCAAATGCCCCGTCTCCGTAGACGATCCCGACCCTGCGATCGGGGAAGGCGACCTTGGCGGCAATGACATACGGAGCCCCAACGCCCAGCGTGCCGAATGCGCCCGCGTCGAGAAGATGGCCCGGGCGGGAAACCTTCAGATAGCGCGCCGTGGTGGACACGATGTCGCCCCCGTCGACGGCAACTATCGAATCGGTCCCGAAGAACTCGGCAACCTCGCGCGCAAAGCGCTCCGGGCGGATGGGAACCTCGCTGCTGGTCTCTTCTTCCTGGTTCCCCGGTCCGCCTTCGCTCTCCATGAGACCGGCGGCCCAGACCCGTGGTGGGGCGGAAAGCGACCCCAACGAGACCAACTGATCGACAACCGTCATCGGGTCGGCAACTACTCCAACGTCGGCGCGCCGGTTCCAGCCGATCTTCTCGGGATCGGAGTCGACCTGTATCACTGTGGCAGCGGGATTCACCTTCTCCCCGTAACCGGTCCGGAAATCCCAGTCCACCCCAAGCGCCAACAGCACATCGCACTCGGCGAACGCCCGTGAGCGGGTTCGGGAGCCAAGCAAAGCATGCCCATGGGGCAGAGAACCCCGTGCCTTGCCATTGACATAGGTGGGCGCTTGGAGCGTCTCGGCGAGCTCGGGGAGCCGGTTCTGGCCACCCCATGACCAAAAACCAGCAAAGATCACGGGCTGAGAGGCCCGGTTCAGGATCGAGATGATCTCATCGAGATCGTCTCCTGACACTCCCGAGCGCCGGTCGGCCCGGTACCCGACCGGCCAGGCAATGGCGTCCTCATCGATCGTGTCGAACTGGAGATCCATCGGGACGTCGAGAAAGGCAGGGCCGCCTCTTCCCGAAAAAGCATTTCTCGCCGCGGTGGCGATGTAGTCGGCGAGACGTTCCAGCAGGATGGCTGTCGCCGCCCACTTGGTGATCGAACCAAACAGCCGGGGATGATCCATCTCCTGGAGGCCGCCTCGAAGATCCTGGCGGAGCATGTGCCTGCCCCCGATCACGAGCATGGGTGTTGCCGAGTGGTACGCAGTGGCGATGGCGGTGATTGAATCGGTGACGCCGGGCCCCGCTGTCACCACGGCCACCCCGAGCCGGCCTGTCAACCGGGTGTACGCGTCTGCGGCATGGGCCGCGGCCTGCTCATGTCGAAAGTCGACGATGCGGATGCCCTCCTCGACACACCCGTCGAGAATCGCCACGATGTGGCCTCCCGTGAGCGTGAAGACCGTGTCGACGCCTTCGTTCTTGAGGGCGCGAGCGATCACTCTGCCGCCGTGGATCTTGGCCATCAGTCCAAGGTGCGTGCCATTCCGGCAAACCCGCCGAAAAACACGCCGGTGAGGATGCCGGGAAGAATCGACGTTGCCAGGGCGGCCCCGAGGTCGCGATCAGTGAATATCCACAACGCCAGGACCATTCCGGTGAATATCACCGGCAGGCCCACCGCCACGCCCCTGACGACCGATTTCATCATCCGGGCGCCGCTGTCATCACTGGTCGACATTTGACTCTCCTGCTTCGACGTCGCCGCCATGGTGCCACGCTCCCGGTGGGCGCGCGTACCAGTTACCGTGCCCGGTGATGGATCAGAACCAACCATTTCACAAACCGTACGACGAGAGGAAACTCGAGGTCGCATTCGCAAGCAGCGAGTACCTGTCATTTGCGTCGCGCACTTCCTTTCTCGGCGTTCCCAGGATTCGGCCCGATGAAGTGGCAGCCAGTCCGGCCGCAGTGGTGGTATTGGGAGCACCCTTCGACTGGGGAACGACACATCGACCAGGTGCTCGCTTTGGACCGCAAGCGATCCGGGAAGCCGACTACGGAGCGATGGACGGCTACCGGCCCCATCTTCCCAGCGGTATCGACGCTCTCGGAGAACTGGGTGTGGTCGACCTGGGCGACGTCTATGTGATCCCCGGTGTCATCGAGGAGTCACTCAGCCGCATCATCGAGTCCGTGGAGTTGGTGGCCCGCGCCGGCAAGACCCCGATCATCCTCGGCGGCGATCACACGGTCACGTTTGCGAATGCGACCGGGGTGGCCAGGGCCCATGGGTTCGGCGATATCGCTCTGGTCCATTTCGACGCCCACGCCGATACCGGTTCCCTCCAGAACGGCCAGTTGTACGGTCACGGGACCCCTATGCGAAGGCTCATCGAGTCGGGAGCCGTTCCCGGGAACCGCTTCGTCCAGATCGGTCTCCGCGGATATTGGCCCGAACCTGACGTCGTCGCATGGATGCGGGAACAGGGCATGCGATCCTTCATGATGACCGAAATCGTCGAGCGCGGTCTCTCGACGGTCGTCGACGAGGCAGTGGATCACGCCCTTTCCGGTGGCGCCAAGGGGGTTTTCATCTCCGTCGACGTCGACGTCGTCGACCCCGGCATGGCACCCGGCACCGGGACACCCGAACCGGGCGGGCTCACCTCTCGGGAGTTGCTCGACACGGTGCGCCGTCTTGCCAAGACACTGAACATCGTCGGTGCCGACGTGGTCGAGGTGGCACCCGCATACGATCACTCGGAGATCACCGCCTACCTGGGTAATCGCATCGTTCTCGAGGTGCTCAACGGGATGGCCGAGCGAAAGCTCGGTGTCTAACCGGGAACCCGATTGGTCCCATCCTCCGTCGAAGGGAGGAAGGAGGACCAATAATGCGACTGAATCAGTTGTTGGCGGGAGCTGCGGCGGTGGCGATCGCGGCCTCGGCCTGTTCTGCAGGTGTGGAGAGCCTCTCCAGCACGGATGGTGCGGTCAGGGCACCGGAAAGCGAAGTCGGGTACGACGTCAAGACTGCGGCCGGGACCGAGACCGCCCTTCCCGATGAGCGCCAGATCATCATCACCAGCCGGATCGACATTCGCGCCGACGACACCCGGGCAGCCATGGATGACATCACGGCCCTCGCCGCCCGGTCCGGAGGGTTCGTTGCTACCGCAACTGTGAATCCATCTGCCCGACCCGAGCGCCCACCGGTCATCTCGATGACGATTCGGATACCTGCCGACAAGGTCGGTGACACGATGGCGGCGATCCGCAGCATCGCCGGAGAAGTGGTATCCGAGACTCTCGAGACCGAGGACATCACCGAGGAGTACGTGGATCTGGAGGCTCGCCTCAGAAACCTGCTTCGCCTCGAAGACGAGCTAGTGGCCTTCCTCACCGAGGCGAGAACCAATCCCAACTCCAAGACCGACGACTTGCTGCGCGTGTTCCAACAGGTTTCCGACGTGCGTGCTCAGATCGAAGAGCTGGAAGGACGCAAACGGTTCCTCGACAATCGAGTCGATCTGGCCACCGTGGGAATCTCGATAACGCCCATGGCTTCGAGCGACCCCATCGTGGATGAAGGCTGGACGCCCTCGCTGGTTCTCAAGGATGCGCTGCGCAGACTGGTCGGATCGCTGCAGAATGTCGCCGATGCCGGCATATGGCTTGGTGTGTTCGCCGTCCCCCTTCTGGTCGTCATCGGAATCCCCGTATGGGCGGCGCTGCTGATCTGGCTCTCCAGGAGAAAAACCCGTGAGAGTCGAGAAGCCGACGACGATGCCGTCGATCGCCTAGATTCGCGAGAGCCGTCGAACCCGGAGTGACAGATGTCGGATGAGATGTATCCCGAAAAGAGTCAGGCAACCACAGCCCTCGTTCTGGGGATCCTGGGTCTCATCGTTTGCGGAGTGTTGGCGCCCTTTGCGTGGAGCATCGGGCACAAGGAGTTGCTGGCCATAGACGAAGGCAGGCGTCCGTCCGAGAATCGGGGTACCGCCAACGCGGGTCGGATTCTCGGCATCATCGGAACGGTGTTGCTCGGGATCGGGCTGATAATTCTGATTGCGGTGTTCATCATCGGCGGCATCGCCTTCCTCGGGAATTGATTCGGGCGGCCCGACACCAGGGCTTGGTTGCCCCGCTCGGCGTGCTCTTCACAGGCGTTGGATTGCTGGGGCTGGCCTCGGGTCACGGACCCACGATCTGCCCGTTTGCCCTGGGCACGGGAATCGCCTGCCCCGGTTGCGGCCTGACCCGGGGAGTCGCCGCCTTGCTGCGAGGCGATGTTGCCTCCTCGTGGCGATACCACCCTCTCGCCGCCCTGGCCGTGATCGAGATCGCTGCTGCCTGGACCTGGTGGGTGTGGAAGAGATCGGGGCGCACAGATCGGGTGCCCGGCACGGCGACCCGCCTGATCCTGGCCGCGACCGCGGTGCTTCTGCTCGGGGTGTGGGCGCTCAGGCTGATGACCGGGACACTGCCGCCGGTCTAAGTCAATGAATCACCAGGTCCTTGTGGGTCCTAACCCGTGGTTTGCGGGCCACCACCGCATCGGCAAGCCGATCGAAGGCCTGGTGCGCTTCGGATCCCGGTGCGGCGATCAAGACCGGCTCGCCCGCATCTGCCCCTTCTCGCATCGCAGGAATGAAAGGGATCTGGGCCATCAGCGGCACCCCCAGCTCTTCTGAGAGCGCCATCCCGCCGCCCTCGCCGAAGATCGGATAACGCTTGGCATCGTCTCCGGTGAACCAGGCCATGTTTTCGACCACGCCCAGCACCTCCTGTTTGACCTGCTTGGCCATCAACCAGGCGCGTCGGGCCACCCGTTGGGCGGTCGGTTGCGGAGTAGTCACCAGAAGCACCTGGGCCCTGGGTAGGAACTGCGAAAGCGAAATCGACACATCACCGGTTCCTGGCGGCATGTCCACGAGAAGGAAGTCGGGTCCATCCCACCAAACGTCTTTGAGGAATTGCTCGATCGCTTTGTGGAGCATGGGGCCCCTCCAGATGACCGCCGTATCTTCTCCGACGAAGTAGTCCATCGACATCGCCTTGACGCCGTGGGCCATCGGAGGGACGATCGTGTTTTCGATGACCACCGGGTTGTGATCCACACCCAGCATTCTCGGGATGGAGAAACCCCAGATGTCGGCATCTATGACTCCCACCGTGTGGCCACTTCCCACCAGAGCCACGGCCAGATTGGTCGTCACCGACGACTTGCCTACACCGCCCTTTCCGGAGGCCACGGCGATCACCCGCGACGATGAACCGGGCTCGCCGATAGCCGGTGGCGCATCGCGGCGCGCCACCCCCATCAGGGCGGCACGATCGGCGTCGTTCATCACCTCGAGTTCCACCGAGGAGGCCCCGGCCGTGGCCAGACGGCGGTTCAGCTCGTCCGTCAACGGATAGTTGGGGACTGGTACGGCGAGCTTCACGCCCCCAGAGGCTGTCACATCGAGAACCATCCCCAGGTCGCCGATCGGCCTGTTCAGGAGGGGGTCCTCGACCGCGGAGATGGCGATCCGGAGCGAGTCGATCATTGGCGATTTCTCCTATGGGGATCGTGTTTAGAAGGGTTTGAGAACTATAGTTCCGTGGGTGCCAGAGCAGATATCCGACCAGGCCCGCGACCTCGACCGATCGATCGGCGACCTGACGGCCTCACTCGGGGACCCGACGCGTCGAGCCATATTCATCGCGGTGCGGGAGTCTCCCGAACCGGCCACCACGGCATCGATCGCAGCCCTGTTCGAGATCCATCCCAACGTCGCCAGACACCATCTCGACCGCTTGGCGAACGACGGGTATTTGCGGGTCACACATCGCAGACCTTCGGGTCGGTCGGGACCCGGAGCCGGCCGCCCGGCCAAGTGCTACGAGGCCACCGGAAAAGGTGTGGAGCTTCACTTTCCTTCGAGGCGGTACGACCTCCTCATCGACCTCTTGCTCAGGGTTCTCAACCAGATCGAGAACACCGATCTGGGATCGGTGGCTCAAGGGGTTGGCCACGAATACCGCAAGGAACTCGCCGAGGAGATCGGATCTCCGGGCGACGCCGGATATGCCGAGGCGCTTCGGGCTGTGGCCACCGCCATGACCGGCCTCGGCTTCGACATGGCGCCGGACACATCCGGGACCAGATTGCTCACGTCGCACTGTCCGTTTGGCAGCGCCGCCTCCGGACATCCCGAGGTGGTGTGCTCACTGGATCGGGGAATCGTCTCCGGCCTCTTCGAGGCCATATCCCGACCTTGTGACCCGGTCCTACACCCTGATCACGGCGACAACGCCTGTGTCACCGAGGTCCCGGTGACGATCATGTCGCGTTAAGCCCTGACCACGAATATCCGCAACTCCAACGACGGTCCTTCCCCGGTGCCCACGCCGACTCCCACCACGGTATTAAGCCAAGCAAGGTCGGCGTTCCCGGTCTCGAACGTGATCAACTCTTGCGGAGACGCTGACGTCTGCGAATGAACGACCGAGACACCCGTGGCCTTGTAGGCGACCGTCTCACGCTTCTCGCCGATCGTGGCGCGGATCGACAGATCCATGTTTCCGTCGCCGCGGATCGTGGCATGGTCGACACCCACGACAGGTCGGAACCCCTCCCAGTGGGGTGATGTCGCTTCTCCCTGGAACGGAAAATCGACGCGTGTCCCACCCGGCATGTTCCCGAGCATCCTTGGCGTCATCGTGGCCTTAATCGTGCAGAACTCTTCGAGAGTCGCCATCTTCCCTCTCTCATCGGTGGACCGACGACGCTAGTTGCGAGAGCGCTCCAGCGCATCGATGACTTCATCATCGGTTGTCTGGTCGAATTCCTGGTACCAGTTGCCCACGGCAGTGAACCGCGCGGGTACGAGCAGGCACACCACATGGTCGGCACCCAAGGTTCTCAGTGCATGCTCGGAACCTACCGGGGCGGCCACCGTGACAACCATGGCGCCGCCTCGGCGCGCCGACTCCACGGCTGCACGCATCGTCACTCCGGTAGCGATTCCATCATCGACGATCACGGCGGATCGGCCCTGCAATGACTCGGGCTCCTTGCCGCGCCGGTAGGCGGCGCCCCTGCGCTCGAGTTCGGTGCGCTCCGCATCGCTGACTCGCTCGATTTCGAGGGGCCCGATTCCCAGGGCGCCGATGGTCTCATCGTCGAGAATCCGGACTCCTCGCTCGGCGAGGGCTCCAAAGCCGAACTCCGGCTGAAAGGGCACACCGAGTTTTCTCACCAAGATGATGTCGAGCGCGACACCGATCCGATCCGCCACCGGTGCAGCGACCACGACGCCGCCTCGGGG
>JBFJTO010000004.1:0-18326 GCA_041625295.1 Acidimicrobiia bacterium
AGGGCAAGGAAGAAATCGCTCAGGTCGGGTCCATCAGCGCCAACAACAACGCCGAGATTGGCGAACTGATTGCCGACGCCATGGAGAAGGTCGGCAAGGACGGCGTCATCACGGTCGAAGAGGCACGTGGCCTCGAGACGACGCTCGAGACGGTCGATGGGATGCAGTTCGACCGCGGATACCTGTCACCGTATTTCGTGACGGATCCTGAGCGGATGGAAGTCGTCCTCGAGGATGCCATGATCCTCATTCACGACAAGCGTTGCCAGAGCCTCGCCATCGACGTCCTCGGAAAGCACCAGAACGCCTTTGCCGGTCTGCATGACCTTCTCCAAAACGGGAAGCAGGTCATTCACCGAGCTGATCTTCTGGTTGGCGATGAGGATGTAGGGGTCCTCGAGCACCGCTTCCTGACGATCCGGGTCGGTGATGAAGTACGGCGAGATGTAGCCCTTGTCGAACTGCATGCCCTCGGTGAATTCGAGCTCGAGACCAAAGGTCTGGCCCTCTTCCACCGTGATGACGCCGTCCTTGCCGACCTTCTCGAAGGCCTGCGCGATGACCTTGCCGATGGTGTTGTCGTTGTTGGCCGAGATCGAGGCGACATGGGCGATCTGGTCGCCCGTCTCGATGTCCTTGGCCAACGCGCCGATCGAGGCGACCACGGCATCCACTGCCGCTTCGATGCCCCGCTTGAGGTCCATCGGGTTGGCACCCGCGGCCACCTGGCGGAGGCCTTCACGGACGAGCGACTGAGCCAACACCGTGGCGGTGGTGGTCCCGTCGCCGGCGACATCGTTGGTCTTGTTGGCTACCTCGTATGCGAGCTTGGCGCCCATGTTTTCCCACGGGTCGTCGAGCTCGATCTCTTTGGCGATGGTCACACCGTCATTGGTGATGGTGGGCGATCCCCACTTCTTCTCCAACACGACGTTGCGGCCTTTGGGGCCGAGAGTGACCTTTACGGTATCGGCCAGCTTGTCAACGCCGGCCTGGAGACCACGACGGGCCTCCTCATTGAATCGAAGTTCCTTTGCTGCCATCTGGTGTCAATCCTCCGTGTCAGCTGACGATCGCGAGCAAGTCGCGTGATGAAAGGACGAGGTATTCGATTCCCTCGACCTTGACCTCCGTACCGGCGAACTTGGAATAGAGGACCCTGTCCCCCTCCTTGACGTCCATCGGCAGACGATCTCCATCGTCATCGAGGGCACCAGGGCCCGCGGCAACGACGAGGCCCGTTTGGGGCTTCTCTTTGGCGGTGTCCGGAATAACCAGACCGGACGGGGTACGTGCCTCGGAATCTTCCTCGGGCTTCACGACCACTCGGTCGCCAAGAGGCTGAAGCTTCATGTAGCTCCTCCTGCGGTGTTATGGGTTCACAACCACCAGCTCAGCAGTTGGCACTCTCTGACTGAGAGTGCCAGCTGAAGATAGCACTCTCCCAGAGAGAGTGCCAAGAGCGGTTTCAGAGCCGCCGCGAGCTGTCGACCTGACTGTCCCAGGCCGTGACGACGCCCTTTTCGAGCCAATGCACCGCGGCGGCGCCGATCATGGCGGCGTTGTCGGTGCACAGCCCCGGAGAGGGCATGAACAGGTTGAGTCGAGCAGACGTCGTGACATCGGCGAGTCGCTCACGGAGGCGATCATTTGCGAGCACACCACCCCCGGCACCGACCCTCTTCACGCCCATGTCCCTGGCCGCATTCATCGTCTTGTCGACGAGAACATCGACGATGGCCTCCTGAAGAGAAGCCGCCACATCTTCGATGGGTGGCAGGTCGCCGGCGGCCACAGCCTTCTCGATGAAGGTGAGCACCGACGTCTTGAGTCCGGAAAACGAGAAGTGGTAGGGGCGATCGGCAAGTGCCCGCGGGAAGGCGATCGCCTCTCGGTTACCCGACTTTGCGAGTTTGTCGATGACCGGACCGCCCGGATAGCCAAGACCCATCACCCTGGCAAGCTTGTCGAATGCCTCTCCTGCCGCGTCGTCGATCGTCCACCCCATCACCTCATATGAGCCCCACTCGGAGACGTACACGATCTGGCTGTGGCCGCCTGAGGCAAGCAGCACCACCGCCGGGGGCGTGAAGGATTCGTACTCGAGGGCAGGGGCAAACAGGTGACCTTCCATGTGATCGATACCGACGAAGGGGAGCTGACGAGCCCAGGCAGTGGCTTTGGCGAACGAGTGGCCGACAAGCAGGGCACCAACCAACCCGGGACCCTCGGTGGCCGCCACCGCATCGAGTTGTTCCGGATGAATCCCGGCCTCGACGATGGCCCTATGGGTGAGAGCCCTTATCGACTCGACGTGGGCGCGGGCAGCGAGCTCAGGGACGACGCCGCCGAACCGGGCGTGAAGTTCCACCTGCGAGGACACGACATTCGAAAGGATCTCGGTGCCACGCACCACCGCCACGGCCGTCTCGTCGCAACTGGTCTCGAAGGCGAGAATCGTGGGTTTGATCATGCTGGAATCCCCAACGACACCCGGATCTCATCCAGACGAGAGGCGAATTCCTGTCCGTCGATGTCGTGAACCCACATGATGAGGGCATCCTCGTCGATGTAGTAGCCCTTGCGAACCCCCACCGGGACCATCCCGAACCTGCGATACAGGGCTTGAGCCGCCAGGTTTGAATTCCTCACTTCGAGCGTCAGCGACTTGGCGCCGGTACGCAGCGCCGACTCGACGAGACCCAGCATCAATCGGGTTCCGATCCGGGACCCGCGATGCTCGGGATCGATGACGATCGTGGTGATGTGAGACTCATCCCCAACGGCCATCACTCCGCCGTAACCGGCGACACGGCCATCGACCTCGGCGACCAGATAGGTCCTCGACGGTTGTGCGAGTTCGTCGGAGAAGATCCCCACGCTCCAAGGCTGTTTGTAAGACGCCTTCTCGATGGCGGCGGCCATCGGGATATCGGCCTCCGACATGGGCCGCAAGGGAACGTCAGTGATGAGCGCCTCCATCTGTCATGCCTCCGAGGCCCATGGGCCCTCGCTGCGGAGCAGATCCCAATTGATGTTGACGTCTGGCTCTCTCATGTAGAAGGGGCGGACGTCCTCGGAGGGATCTGCCTTCATGAGCGATGCGGCTGCGGCCTCGGCCAGCGCTTCTGCCGACGGATAGCGGGGCCTGGCGGTCTTGGCGCGATGGGCGCCGCGCAGGGTGCCGTCGGGCAGTTCGGAGACGTCGCCGACCACGAGAACATCGTCGGGATCTGATTCGATCAGCGCCTTGAAGTGGTCGGCGCTCACGAGTTGTGGCGCTCCGTCTCTCAATACTCCGCCGGGCACAGGTCTGTAACCGGCCACGGCGAACTCACCCCTTCGGACGTCGACTACCACCCAGATGTGGCGTCGGCCGGTGGCGGCACGCAGTGCGATTGCATCGAGCGAACTGGCCCCGACCACCGGAATGCCGACAGCGGCCGCCAGGCCCTGGGCCGTGGCGATGCCAACCCGGATACCGGTGTAGAGGCCCGGCCCAACGTCGACTACGACTGCGTCGAGGTCTTCTGGCCGCCACGCCACCTGGTCGAAACAGAAGTCGAGGGCCGGAACCAGGAACGCCCCGTGGCCACGACGGTCGACGCGGGAGGTTGTGGCCAGCACCTCCCGTCCATCCAGAAGGGCAACCGAGGACGCAGGGGTTGCCGTGTCGATGGCGACGATCTTCACTGGTCGGTCCCCCCCAACTCGTGAATCGGTCTCGTGACCCAGATACCGGAGGGCATGAATGTCAGTTTTCTACTGGTCGGACCGGTCACCTCGAAGCGAACGGTCAGGTGGTCGTCGGGCACCGAGTCGCCCACTGCATCCCCCCACTCGATCACGGTGACGCCGTCCCGACCCTCTTCGAAGGGGTCGATGTCTTCGAACTCGGCGACCGAGGACAGCCGATACACGTCGATGTGGACCATGGGAAGGAAACCCGATTCATACCGCTTCATGATCGTGAATGTGGGACTGACGATGGGCTCCTCGATGAACAACCCGTCGCCGAGGCCGCCTGCAAAAGCGGTCTTGCCGGACCCCAGCGGACCGGCCAGCAATATCACGTC
The DNA here is from genome assembly GCA_041625295.1 of Acidimicrobiia bacterium. GTDB lineage: Bacteria > Actinomycetota > Acidimicrobiia > Spongiisociales > ZC4RG35 > JBFGRR01. The sequence goes on from JBFJTO010000004.1 coordinate 4,077, forward strand.
ACCGGGACGGCACAACGAGGCGAGCCTCCCCGCCGCAGCCCGGGTATCGATTTCGGAGTCGCAACGGATGATCAACCAAACAGCCCCATCTGCTCGGGATCTCGAGGAGGCGGAGCGGCGCGCTCATCGAGGGTTCGTTTCATCAGCAGGAAATCCTCTCGCATCAAATCGGTGATCCGGGCTCCGCCACGCAGGGCGGCAGCAGGATGGTACGTCGGGATCAGCGTCTTGTCTCGCCACCACCTGTAGGTCTGCCCCCGCAGCTTCGTGATCCCGGTCTCGGTGCGTAGAAGAAGCTTGGTTGCGAAGTTGCCCATCGTCACGACCACCGCGGGATCGATCATCTCCAGTTGACCTTGCAGGAAGCCTTTGCACGCCTCGATCTCAGTCGGGTGCGGGTCGCGATTGCCGGGCGGGCGGCATTTGAGGACGTTGGCGATGTAGACGTGCTCACGATCAAGACCCACCTCGGCCAAAAGGGTGTCCAGGAGCCTTCCCGCGGCGCCCACGAACGGCTCGCCCTGGAGATCCTCGTTTCGGCCGGGCGCCTCGCCCACGAACATCAGGTCCGCGTCGGCCGCTCCCACCCCGAACACAACTGAGTTGCGGGTCTCGGAGAGTCCGCAGGCGACACAGGCATGTGCCTTCTCCGAGAGCTCTACGAGGGTCATCTTCAGAGGATATTCGACGAAGCCGCCAGTGCGGCCTCGATCGCCCTTCCCACCGCTTCGAAGGCGGCTTCCGCTACAACGTCGACATCGGCAACCCGGCTCCCACATGACACCGCAAACACGGCATCGCCGTCGTAGCGGGTATGAGATGGACGCAGGCACACCGCGTATGCGTCCTGGCCGCGGATGGCCAGGCGGGTCAGCTGGGATCGTGAAAGGCCAACATCGGTCGCCACCACGGCCAGGGTCGTGTTCTGCCCATCCTTGGGAAAGAGGCCCGGCGGACCCGGCACCGGCTCACCTCCGGTGAGCGGTTCGCCTTTGAGCGTGAAGGCATCGCCAACCGCGTTCACAACGGCGAGGGCAGCAACAACCGCGTCGCCCCGCTTGACCGCTGCCGAGCCCAGGCCTCCGGGCACCATGTGCTCGAAACCGCGCCATTTGGCCACGGTTGCTCCCACACCTGCTCCCACCCGACCCATTTCCACAGGGCCCGGCGATGCGGTCGCGTAGGCATGGGCTCCCTGTTCGGGACCGGGGCGCATCTCGCCGGGGACCAGATCGAATATCACCGCCGCGGGAACTATCGGGACCGGACCGCGGGGTGTGGGATGCCCGCGGCCGTCGGCTTCGAGAGCGGCCATCACGCCGTCCGCAGCCGAGAGTCCGAAAGCCGAACCACCTGTGAGGAGAATCGCTTGGGCTTGCTCGATTCGCATACCCGGCGCCAACAGGTCGGTCTCCCTTGAACCGGGAGCAGCCCCCCTCACCTCATAGGCAACGATGTTGGGCTCGGGCAGCACGACGACGGTGCAACCCGTATGAGGACCGCTCCAGTGGCCGACCTCGATGCCGGGGACAGAAGTCAATCCGCTAGGCATAACCGCCTCCCGAATATCGGCGGGGCAACCGGGGGCTGAGACCGGTGACGATCTCATACGAGATCGTGTCGGTGCGTTCGGCCCACTCGTCGACGGAGATCTCCAGGTCACCCTGCCGACCAAGCAATACCACTTCGTCACCGACCGCGGCCTCGTCATCGCCCAGGTCAACGACAATCTGATCCATGGTGACAGTCCCAGCCAGGGGATAACGCCTTCCCCGGATGAGCACCTCCCCGCCCCGCTGCGAGAGCATCCTGGGCATTCCGTCGGCGTATCCGATCGGGATCGTTGCCACCGTCGACTCGCCGTCGAGGGGTTGCCGTCGCCCATACGAGGGCCTTTCATCGCCCTCATGCCTGCCCAGGTGGGATATCGCGGAGGTCAGCTTGAGCGCCGGTGTCAGGCGGACTGCCGCGGCGCACTCTGCCGAGGGGTAGAGACCGTATATGCCCAATCCCACTCTGACCAGGTCGGCCCGGGATCGAGGATGGAGAATCATCGCTGCGGTGTTGGCGGTATGGAGCACCCCGGGATCCAGCCCTGCATCCCTGGCCGAGGCCAGGAAGGAGTCGAACCGGTCGATCTGCAACGCGGTGTAGTCACGATCGACATCTGCAACCGCAAAGTGGGTCCACAATCCCACAGCTGTGACGGGTAGCGACTTCGCGGCGGTGCGGTGCAACAACTCCATGGCCGTCGAGCTGTCGGATCCGACCCTGTGCATGCCGGTATCCAGCTTCACGTGAACGCCCAGCGGCTCTTCGACGCCGAGTCGAAGAGCCTCGCTGACCAGAGCCTCCAGGAAGACGTGGCTGTACACCGTTGGAGTCAGCGCCCAGTGGATGACCTCCCCCGCGGAAGCCGGTGGCGGTTCCGACAGCATCAGTATGGGGGCGGTGACACCGGCTTCCCGGAGCCTGATCCCCTCTTCCACCATCGCAACCGCCAGCATCGAGGCGCCGGCCGCAAGCGAAACCTCTGCCACGGGAACGTCGCCGTGCCCATAACCATCCGCTTTGACAACGGCGCACAGCCGCGCCGGTGAGGCGACTTTGCTGAGCATCTCAACGTTGGCAGCAACCGCGTCGAGATCGATGTCAACAACCGACGGTCTCATCTCGATCGCCCCCAGCAGAACCGACCGATGTGGTCGGCGAGGGCGTACGAGGTCAACGAGAACGAACGGACAAGGTCGGCGCCGGCAACGCCGTGCCAGTAGGCCGCAGATCGGGCCGCAGTGGCGGCGTCCAACCCCCGGACAGCAAGGGCCGCAACCATTCCGGCGAGCACATCTCCGGTTCCGATCGAGGCGAGCTCTGGGCCGCCGGTGGCCACCAGCCATGGAGTTGTGCCGTCGCTGACTACGGTGGGGCTCCCCTTGGCGAGCACAACCGCCCCGGAATCCCTGGAGAACTCGCGGACTGCTTCCACCGAGGGTTCGACCCCGGTCAGCCGTCGGAACTCACCGGCATGGGGAGTCAAGATCGTCTCGCCGGTTCTCGGACTCCACTCCCGTTGAACCAGTGCGTCGGCATCCACGATCACCAACCCCTGATGATGGTCGAGCAAGTGGTCGACGAGATCGCGATACCCGTGTCCCAGACCGGGACCGACGACGACGGCGTCGAATCTCTCGGAAACTTCACGCACGGCGCTGATGGGGTGAGTCAGCAACTCCGGCGAGGACGAAGCCAATGCGTCCCGACTCGCTTCCGGAGTCGCCACCGCCACGGCACCGGCCCCAAAACGCAGAGCGGCACGACCGGCCAGAATCGCGGCGCCGCTCATGCCTGCCGAGCCGCCGACGATGAGCACCGATCCCGCCGACCACTTGTGAGCGGTTCGCATGCGCTCCGGCCTGGGCGCATCAACCTCGTCGGCGAGCATCATCTCGACGTCTCCACCGCGGAGTCCGATGTCCACGACCGTCACCTCGCCGCATAGGCCTGGTCCGGACTCGAGAAGATGACCCGGTTTCAGGGCATGAAACGTGACTGTCTCGGTGGCGACGAAGGCAGCCTCTCCTACCTGACCGGTTGCCGGATCGAGACCGGTGGGAATGTCAACTGAGATCACAACGGCGGTCGTGTTCATCCAGGCTCGCACATGATCGGGAATCTCGCCCCGAAAGCCGCTCCCGAACAGGGCGTCGACAACGATGTCGGCGGGGCAGGGCACTTTCAAGGTCCGGATCGGCACGCCGGCCTTTGCCGCCATCCCCGCCGCGTCTTTCGCGGCCGGCGTCTTTGGCGCCGCCAGTGCCTGCACCTCGACATCTGCACCACGAGAACGCAGGTATCGGGCGGCCACATATCCGTCTCCGCCGTTGTTGCCCGGACCGGCAAGCACAACCACTCGCTTGCCGTATCCGGCCCCATGGCGAGCTGCAGCCAGAGCCACACCAAACCCGGCCCGATCCATGAGCGTCACGACGGATGTCTCCGACTGAGCGTCGAGGCGGGCCGATTCGGTTGGCGTGATTACCGGACGCACGATCCGATGCTATCGCCCCGTCCCATCGTGTCGACCCACCGCCACCGCCATCACCAGCGCGGTGGTGTCGGTATGGGTGATGGTCACCATGACTTCGGTCACACCCAAAGTGGCAGCCCGGCGCGCCGCAGAACCGATCAGCTTCACCTTGGGGGCGCCGCCACCGGAGATCTCGACGTCCTGCCACCGGATCCGTCGCCATCCGGTGCCGAGCGACTTCATGACCGCCTCCTTACCTGCAAAGCGAGCCGCCAGTCGGCGAGCGGGCCGGGCGAACCGAAACGCATAGGCGCGCTCGTGGTCGGTGAAGCACCGCTCCGCAAACCGTGGATAGCGCGTCAGCAAGCTCTCGACGCGGTCGATGTCGGCGAGATCGACGCCAAGACCGATGATCTCCATCCGGCGAGCGTAGCTACTCGACGGTCACCGTCTTGGCGAGGTTCCTGGGCTTGTCGACATCGAGGTCCCGCGCCCTGGCGATGTGATAGGCGAGCAGTTGCAGCGGGATCACGGACGTCACGGAACTGATCATGTCCGGACCCGAAGGGACCACCAACAGGTGGTCGGCGATTTCGGCGAACACGGACTCGTGTCCCGCTTCCACGACCATCACGATGGTGGCTCCCCGCGCCTTCATCTCCGCCATGTTGGAGAGGGTCTTGGAACGAACATGTCCGTCCACAGCCACACCAACGACCACAACGCCCTCTTCGATCAGGGCGATCGGGCCGTGCTTCATCTCCCCGGCCGGATAGCCCTCGGCACGCACATAGGCGATCTCTTTGAGCTTGAGGGCGCCTTCCATGGCCACCGGGTAGTCAACGGCTCTTCCGAGGAAGAAGAAGTCCCTGCGGCCGGCGAGGAGGCCGGCAAGACGCTCCACCTCGGCATCGATCTCCAATGTTGCCGCCACTCGTTCGGGGAGCATTCGCAACCCCTCGACGAACATCGAGACCGTACCGGGATCGGTCGATCCGCGCGCCTGGGCCAGAAACAGGCCGAGAAGTTGCATGGCGACCAACTGGGTCGTGAAAGTCTTGGTCGCGGCCACCCCGATCTCGGGTCCCGCCCTCGTATAGAGAACCGCATCCGAGTCTCGAGCCAGGGCAGAGTCGATGACATTCGTGACGCCGATCACCGTCGAACCCTGGGCTCCTGCATAACGCACCGCCTCCAGCGTGTCGACGGTCTCGCCAGACTGGCTTATGCCGATCACGAGACTGCGTCCGTCCAAGACCGGCTCTCGATACCGGAACTCACTGGCGATCTCGATTTCGACGGGCAACCGGGTCCACCGCTCGATCGCGTATTTGGCCATCATCGCGGCGTGGAACGAGGTTCCACAAGCGATCACAAACACCTTGTCGATCATCCGGAAGACCTGCTCGGGGAGCGTCAACTCGTGAAGCTGCACGAGACCCCGCTCACTGACTCTCCCCCTCAGTGTGTCGGCGATGGCCCGGGGCTGCTCATGGATCTCTTTGAGCATGAACGTCTCAAAGCCGCCTTTCTCGGCAGCCTCGAGGTTCCATTCGATGGTTCGTTCGGCAGGATGCATCCCGTTCCCGTCCAGATCGACGACGGTCACACCATCCGACCTCACTTCGACCACCCAGTCGTCCTCGATCACCATCATCCTCTTGGTATGGGAAAGAAACGCGGGAATGTCAGACGCCAGGAAATTCTCACCTTCGCCAAGACCCACCACCAGCGGACTTCCCCGCCGGGCGCCGACGACGACACCCGGATCGTCGGAACGGACCACGGCGAGAGCCATGGCGCCCTCGGCTCGTCTCAAGACCTCGGAGACAGCCTCCACCAGGGTTCGGTCGGACATCTCCTCGAGCAGGTGCGAGATCACTTCGGTGTCGGTGTCGGAACCGAACTCATGACCGCGGGTGTGCAGCTCGTCTTTCAGTTCAGACCAGTTCTCGATGATCCCGTTGTGCACGACGGCCACCCGACCGGAGCAATCGAGATGGGGATGGGCGTTGTGGGTGTCCGGGACACCATGGGTCGCCCACCGTGTGTGTCCGATGCCGATGTCTCCGACGGGTGGCGCTGCGGATAGAGCCTCCCTCAGATCGGCGATCCGACCTGCCCTCTTGACGATCGAGATCGACTCTTCCCCCCGAATCGCCACACCCGCCGAGTCATAACCCCGGTACTCGAGGTGTTCGAGGCCGGGCACCAGAACGTCGAGCACGGGCTTGGGACCTACATAACCAACGATGCCGCACATGCGGTCACTCCTCGCGTCGGGACAGTCACCTGTCCGCTGTGGAGTCGAAGCGAGGCGGCATCTCGCCGCTCGGGCACTCGGTGCCCGATCCACATCGTCGCAGGCTCTGTTCCGGAGTCACCTCCGGGTTTTCTCCCGCTTCGTATCGACCGTGGCCGGCCGGGAAGGCATCCGCCGAATGTTTCGATGACCTTCCTCCTCGTCACCTCCCATTTCGGGAGGCCAGGCGCTTTGATTCAGCTTCGACTTGGTTCTGTCAATCCTCCTTTCCGAGTTCATCGCCGACGACTCCGGCGATCACATCAGCATACCGGCGGGCCACGTCTTGGCCAGGCGCTTCCACCATGACCCTCACCAGGGGCTCAGTACCGCTTGGTCGCACCAGAACCCTGCCGTCTGAGCCCAACTCCATCTCCGCCCGTTGAACGGCATCCCAGACGGCGGCGGCAGACTCCAGGTCCTGGCGTCGTGACACTCGCACATTGACCAACACCTGAGGAAACTCCACGAGTGCCTCATCGCGAAGCTCGGCCAGGGTTCGACCGGTACCGGCGACGACTTCGAGAAGCCGGATCGCAGTCAACAGGCCATCGCCAGTCTTCGCGGTGTCGAGAAAGATCACATGGCCGGACTGCTCGCCGCCGAGGTTTGCCCTCTCTGCCTTCATGGCCTCGAACACGTAGCGGTCACCAACCTGGGTTTGGACAAGCCGAATCCCGGCCTCCGCCATCGACTTGCGGAACCCGAGATTCGACATCACCGTCGAAACCACGGTGTTGTGCCGCAGGCGGTCGGAACGCTTCCAGTTGCGGGCGATGATCGCCAGCGTTGCGTCACCGTTGACGGTGCGGCCCTGTTCGTCGACGGCTATCAACCGGTCGGCATCGCCGTCGAAGGCGAGTCCGATCATCCCCCCGGACTTGGCGGCGATGAAAGCCGGGTTAGTGGCGCCCACGCCTTCATTGATGTTCGTGCCATCGGGCATGTCCGCAAAGGGATGCACATCCGCCTTGAGCCGCCTGAAGAGTTCGGGAGCGGCCCGATATGAGGCTCCATTGGCGCAGTCGAGGGCGATCGAGAGTCCGTTGAACGTGTACGAGGCTGTCTGGGCAAGCTCAGCCACATACCGATCGACTGCGTCGGACATCGGGAACCGAGTGCCCACGTTGGGTCCGAACGGTGAGGCCCGACCCGACGTGTCCCGAAGCTGCGCTTCGATCCGGTCCTCTTCGAGGTCGGACATCTTGGCACCTGACCCGGTAAGGAATTTGATCCCGTTGTCGCCGGCAGGGTTGTGGGAAGCCGAGACCACAGCTCCCATGTCGGCAGAGGATGTCGCGGTCAGAGAACTTATCCCGCCCGTGGGGACGATACCGGCGTCGATCGAATCCACTCCGGCCGAATTGAATCCTGCCTGGAGAGCCATGGAGAGCATCTCCCCGGATCGCCGGGTGTCCCTGCCGACCAGAACCGATCCACCCGGAATCAGAGACCCTGCGGCGCGCCCAAGGGAAAGGGCGAACTCGGGGGTCAGCTCGGTATTGGCAACACCTCGCACGCCGTCGGTCCCAAAGAGGCGGACGCCGTCGCGAAGCATGGCTTCAGCGCTTGGTGTACTGGGTGGCTCGGCGCGCCTTGCGAAGGCCGTACTTCTTCGACTCGACGATGCGGGCATCGCGGGTCAGCATCCCTGCCTTCTTGAGAGCCGGTCGGGTGTGCGGGTCGAGCTCGATCAGCGCCCTGGAAATGCCCAGGCGCAGAGCATCGGCCTGCCCGGTGACACCGCCACCCTCGAGGGTGGCGTCGATGTCGTAGCGTCCGGACGCCTGAGCCACAACCAGGGGCTCCATCACCCGCATGCGAGTTGACATCATCGGGAAGTAAACCTCGAGTGCCTTGCCGTTGAGAGTGATGCTGCCACTGCCATCACGGAACCGCACCCGGGCTACGGACTCCTTGCGACGACCGGTGGTTTGGGTGAGCGGCTTCGACATCAGGCTTCGACCTTTCGGATCGGGAGCGCCAGCGGCTTTGGCTGCTGGGCGGCGTGAGGGTGATCGGGACCGGCATAGACCTTGAGCTTGGTGCCGATCTGGCGACCGAGACGGTTCTTGGGGAGCATGCCCTTCACGGCCCGCTCAACGACCTGCTCGGGTCGTCTGACCAGGAGACTCTCGAAGGTCTCTTCCTTGAGGCCACCCGGGAAACCGGAGTGCCGGTAGTAGATCTTGGCCTGGCTCTTGTTGCTGGTAACCGCGACCTTCTCGGCATTTACGACGATCACGAAGTCGCCGCCGTCGGCGTGAGGCGCAAAAGTCGGCTTGTGCTTTCCGCGAATCAGCTTTGCCACCTCGGAGGCGAGACGCCCGAGCGGCAGATCAGTGGCATCGACCACCCACCAGTCGTGGGAGAGGTCGGACGCTTTCGGTGTGAATGTCTTGTTATGGGTCATAAGAATCCTCGGACGTGCGAACTTGACCGGGGACTTGGGCGTGGGAAACAAGACTCCCCGGGAGGAGCGGCCACATGCTACGCGGTGAGACCCCGCCGCGCCAAACCGAGCAGTTCCGGTAATTCAGCCACCGACGGAACCGAATCCCTTTGCGAGAGCCCCAGCGGATCGACCAGCACCGATCTCGAGAGACCGGCCGAGTCCGCCCCGGCGATGTCGTGGAACACCGAATCGCCCACATACCACACCGCGGCCGGAGCCAGAGCCAACCGCTCCAGCGCTATCTCGAATATCCGAGGATCCGGTTTCTTGGTTCCGACCAACGCCGAGTCGAGTGTGAACTCGAAGAGGCCCCCGAACCCGGCCGCCTCCAGCGAATCAGAAACGGATCCGTCCGAGTTCGAGACCACGGCCACCCGCACACCACTGCCACGAATGCGCTTGATGGCTTCGACTGCGCCCGTAATCGCCATCGTCCACAACCCATAGCCGCGGTCGATCGCGGGACCGGCAAGCTCGGGACTCGGGTGGCCGAGCCTGCGGAAATAGCGTTCCAGCCACCAGTCCCAGGATGCCTCCCCGCCATTGAGCCGAAGCTCGCTGAACTCGGCCATCGTGCGGTAATGGGCTTCGAATGCAAGGTCGACATCGATGCTGATGCCGAGCCGACGCTCCATCGCCCCGGTGTTCTGGAGGACGAGCGTGCCCCCGGCGTCGAACAGGATCGCCCCGGGCAGCTCACTCATAACCGACCTCCCACAGGATCAGACCGGATGCGGGGGCCATCGGCCTCCCGGCCCCACGATCCTGCTCGGCGAGCACTGCCGGCACCGCGTCGGGATCGACTCTTCCTCTCCCCGCATCGACGCAGAAACCTGTGACCGAACGAACCATCTGATGGCAAAAGGCCACCGCTCGTATCCCGAAGACTTTTGTCTGCTCCTGGGCCCACCATGACGCCGTCAGCACCGTCCGTTCGGTGGTTCGACCCTGAGCCCGCCTGCAGAAACTCGCAAAGTCATGGGTTCCCACGAAGTGAGCAGCGGCACGGTTCATGGCGTCGAGATCGAGAGGATCCTTCATGTGCCACGTGAGACGGTGCTGAAGCGGATCGGGTGCCTGCGCATTGAGGACCTGGTACCGATACTCCCGCCAGCGGGCCGAGAAGCGGGCGTTGAAGCCGTCATCCACGATCGAACACGACCTGGCGGCGATTTCCGGCCCCAAGAGCGAAGTGAGCGCTCTCTTCACCCGACCGGTGTCGAGGTCTCGCCCGGAGGCGAAGCTCACCACCTGTCCCCTGGCATGCACGCCCCGGTCGGTGCGCCCCGCAGCCACCACACCGATCGGATGTCTGAATACCCGTTCCAGGGCCTGTTCGAGTTCTCCCTGCACGGTTCGCAAACCGGCCTGGCCGGCGAAGCCATGAAAGCCGGTGCCCTCGTACGAGATGTCGAGGCGGTAGGTGGGCACGCTCAGAATCCGAAGAACGGCGCCCTGAATATCCGCCCGATGACGAACAGGATCGCGGCCCCGGTCAGTACCGAGAACGCCCCCTTCTTCGTGTCGATGGAAAGCGCCTCCGAGGTGGCCACGGCCGCCGCTGCCAGGACCCAGAGTTGTCCGATCCCGCCGATCGCGGAGCCTGCCACTGCCAGCAGGACCGGCAGATAGACGAGGCCGTGGGTGCGCAACACCATCTGCATGTCCCCCTGCCCGCCAAAGAGGCGGGTGCCGGCGAACCAGGTCGCCAAACCGAGGAACAGCCACTGAGCGAGACCGAATATGGCCGCCTGGATGAGACCGACCAACAAACCCGAAAACCCGAGGGTTAGAAGCGACCTCAGCAAGAACGTGGCCGCGGTGACAGCGATGACCACCATGGCAGCGTCGGCAGTTGCGTCAGTATCGAACCTGACCCCGTCGTAGGCTTTCCGGTTGAATAACGAGGCGCGCAGCGCTCTCTTGAGAAGTTCAGACATCGGCTGGCGAGGCTACCAGTACCGGCTAGCGACGGCGCAAGAGGACACTCGTCACAGAGTGATCCGCCGCCTTTTCGAGAATCAGCGTGGCCCGATCACGGGTGGGACGGATGTTCTCCACCAAATTGGGGAGGTTGATCTCGTTCCAGATCCGCAACGCCTCCCGATGGGCATCCTGGTCACTGAGAGAGGCGTATCGATGGAAATAGGCTCCCGGTCTCTGAAATGCGGTATCGCGAAGGGTCAGAAACCTGTCCACATACCAGTTGGCGATGTCGGCGGGGTCGGCGCCCACATAGATCGAGAAGTCGAAGTAATCGGGTACGAAAGCACCGGATCCGCCTCCCTGAAGTACGTTCAGACCCTCGAGTATCAGGATGTCGGGCTTGCGAATCACCCTGGATTCTCCGGGAACGATGTCGTAGGCATCGTGGGAGTAGATCCTGGCGGCCACTTCCTCGTCACCGGCCTTGAGGCTGCTCACGAACTCGAGCAAGGCACGGCGGTCGTAGGACTCCGGAAAGCCTTTCCGGTCCATGATTCCCCGCTCGGTGAGCACCTGATTGGAAAGTAGGAAGCCATCGGTGGTGACCAGATCGACGGCAGGGTGATCGGGCCAACGCGCCAGAAGTGCCTGCAGGATCCTGGCGATCGTCGACTTGCCCACCGCCACGCTCCCCGAGATTCCGATGATGTAGGGCACGGGACGGGTCGGCTTGCCGAGGAAAGTGTCAGCGACGCTGAACAGCTGCTGGCTGGCGCGAACGTAGAGATTGAGGAGACGGGACAAGGGAAGAAACATGTCCTCGACCTCGCTCACCGACAACGCGACGTTTATGCCCCTGATGCGTTCGATGTCGTCGGCATTCAGCGTCATCGGAGTCGATGCCCGCAAGGCAGACCACTCGGCACGCGAAAAACTCAGATAAGGCGAATGCGGGTTCATCGCCTACAACGGTAGTAACGCGAAAAAGGGTCGTCGCCACGGAGGCGACGACCCTCTCTCTCGAAAGTCACACCAATTCGACGACTGCCATCTCGGCGCCATCGCCGCGACGGGGTCCGAGCTTCACGATCCGGATGTAGCCGCCGGGGCGCTCCTGATACTTGGGGGCCACCTCCTCGAACAACTTGGTCACAGCCTCGTTGTCGGTGATGGTCTTGAGAACGACTCGCCTGGAGTGGAGGTCGCCCTTGCGAGCCTTGGTGATCATCTTCTCGGCCAATGGGCGGACCGCCTTGGCCTTGGCCAAAGTGGTCTCGATCCTGCCCTGAAAGATCAGAGAGGTCGTCAGGTTTGCGAGAATGTGCCTTTCGTTGCCCGGCGACCTGCCCAGGCGTGGGCCTTTACGTGGACGAGGCATCAGACACCGTCTCCCGCGTCGGCGAGACTCAGGCCGAGCTCATCGAGCTTGGCGGTGACCTCTTCGAGGCTCTTCTGGCCGAAGTTGGTGATGTTGAGGAGATCGTCGGCAGCGCGCTCCACCAACTCGCCCACGGTCTTGATCTGGGCACGACGCAGGCAGTTGCGGGGACGCTCCGAGAGATCGAGGGCTTCGATCGGAAGATCGAGATCGGGTGAGCCACTCGACTCCAAAGGAACATCGCCGAGTTCGAGTCCGATGCCCTCGCCCATGTCGGCAAAGATGGCCATCAGCTCACGAAGGGTCTTGCCCGCCGAGGACACTGCCTCGGATGGTGTCAGAGCTCCGTTGGTCTCCACATCGATCACCAGCTTGTCGAAGTTGGTCATCTGGCCAACCTGCGTGCTCTCGACGCGATAGGCGACCTTGGAGACCGGTGAGAAGATCGAGTCGATCGGAATCAATCCGATCGCGCCACTTCCCTTGTTCGACTCGGCGCTTCGATAACCGACACCCGCCGACACGACCAGTTCCATCTCGAGGCGACCGCCCGACGATAGGTTGGCGATGACCAGATCGGGATTGACGATCTCGACACCGGCAGGAACCTTCAGGTCACCCGCGGTCACCGCACCGGTGCCCTTGGCGGACAGGTAGAGAGTGTGCTCGTCGGTTCCTTCGAGCCTCACGACTATCTGTTTGACGTTGAGGATGATGTCCACGACATCTTCGACGACGCCCTCGACCGTGGAGAACTCATGTTGGATTCCCTCGACCTGGATTGATGTGACGGCAGCACCGGGAATGCGGGAGAGCAGGGTCCTCCGCATCGTGTTGCCCAATGTGTATCCGAAACCCGGCTCGAGCGGCTCGACAATGAACCTCGAGCGAACCTCGGAAAGCTCTTCTTCTTCGATCTGTGGACGTTGAACGATCAACACGGTTGAGAACCTCTTCTACTTGGAGTAGAGCTCGACGACGAGCTGCTCATTGATGGCCGTATCGATCTGATCACGGCGCGGAAAGTCACGCACGACGATCTTACGATCGCCTTGGCTCACTTCTAACCAGTCGGGGATCAACCGACCGAAAGTGTCCACGGCGTGTTGAATGGCGATCAGATCGTTGGAGGTCCCCTTGACGGTGACGACGTCACCAGGCTTGACCCTGAACGACGGGATATCCACCTTCTTGCCGTTCACGGCAAAGTGCCCGTGGTTGACGAGCTGGCGCCCTTGCGGGCGGGTGGCCACGAGACCGGAGCGCCACACGACGTTGTCCAGGCGGGTTTCGAGAAGCCTGAGCAAGTTGTCGCCGGTCACTCCCGGTTGGCGGGAAGCAAGTTCGTAGTAGCGACGGAACTGACGCTCGAGAACTCCGTACATCGTACGAAGCTTCTGCTTCTCCCGGAGCTGAACCAGATAGTCCGACTCGCGAATTCGCCCGCGGCCGTGCTCACCCGGAGGGTAAGGACGACGATCGACCGGGCATTTCTTCGATTGGCACAATGGCACCCGCGCTCGGCGGCACGCCTTGTGACGAGGACCTGTGTAACGGGCCATATCAACCCCTCCGGCGCTTCTTGGGACGGCACCCGTTGTGCGGCAACGGTGTGATGTCGCGAATGCCACTGACTTCGAGACCCATGTTCTGAAGCGTGCGCACTGCGGTGTCGCGGCCCGAACCCGAGCCGCTGACGATGACATCCACTTTGCGGATGCCATGCTCACCGGCCCGACGCGCCGCCTCTTCGGCCGCGACCTGGGCGGCGTACGGGGTCGACTTCCGCGAACCCTTGAAACCGACGGATCCGCCCGATGTCCACACGACGGTGTTTCCCGCCTGGTCAGTGATGTTGATGATCGTGTTGTTGAAGCTGGCAGTGATGTGCGCCTGACCGTACGAAATGTTCTTTCGTTCGCGGCGACGGACCCGCTTCTGTGCTTGTTGTGGTTTTGCCACGGATCCTCCTACTTCTTCCCGATCTTCTTCTTGCCGGCGATGGCAACACGCGGGCCTTTGCGGCCTCGGGCGTTGGTGTGGGTTCGCTGGCCACGGACGGGAAGTCCACGACGGTGGCGGAGGCCCTGGTAAGACCCGATCTCGATCTTGCGCTTGATGTTCAGCTGAACCTCTCTGCGCAGATCGCCTTCGACCTCATA
>JBFJTO010000005.1:0-17090 GCA_041625295.1 Acidimicrobiia bacterium
CAGTTTGCGGTCGCACCCCAGCTTTTAGGGAACCCCCTCGTTGCGGGTCGCTCGGTGATCCATGGCGATCAGACCTTCACCTGGAACCGTGCGATTCCTCTCGGTCACGACCTCGCCGTCAACGGAACGGTTTCCAGGGTCCGCGAGCGGGGTGGGGTCTTCTTCATCACCTTCGGCCTTGGAGTATCCGACGGCGACGGACCTCTGCAGGAAGGCAGTTCGTCGTTCCTGGTTTCCGGATCCGGAGTCCCAGCGACCGCCACCGGCGAAGAACCCGAGCCTGCCCACGATGAAGCGGGCAGGAACGACGCGATCCGCACCGACGACATGGATCCGCTGCAGAGGAGTGCATCGCGATCCGATCTCGTGCGTTATGCGGGGGCGTCGGGTGACTTCAATCCGATTCACTGGGACCATGCCGCCGCCGTCGAGGCGGGATTGCCCGGTGTTGTTGTGCACGGGTTGCTGCAATCGGCATGGATCTGCCAGGCGGCGGGGCGTTGGCAATCCGGTTTCTCTCCGATCGCCACAGCCAGGTTTCGATACAGGGCACCTCTTCGTCCGGGGGCGGCTGCGGCAATTTCCGGGCAACCATCCGACACCGGCGAGGTGCATCTCGCGCTTGCCGTAGGTGACAGCGTGGTTGTCGCTTCGACAATGCGCCTGTCGGGTCGGTAATCTTCATTTTCGCAATAGGTCGCGGGATTTTCTCACGGCCGACCGGCATCTATACTGGCGCGCTCTGCCGACCCCCTTAGGGGTGTAGCTCGAACTGGTAGAGCGCCGGTCTCCAAAACCGGAGGTTGGGGGTTCGAACCCCTCCACCCCTGCAGCAAAACTGAACCTGCGTGAGCGCGAGGAAACGATGAACCGAGAAATGCGCCGTATGGCGGAACGTGAAGAGCGGCTTCAGAAGAAGCAGAAGAAGGACGCGGGCAAGGGTGCTTCGCGTGCTCAGGCTGCTGCATCCGCTGCTCAGCACAACCGTCAGGTGGGCGAGCGTAAATCGTTCGCAAAACGGATTACGCAGTTCTTCCATGAGGTCAGGGTCGAGATGCGCAAGGTGTCGTGGCCCACGCGGGATCAGATGATTGCCTTCACCGCGGTCACCCTCATCACAAGCGCCGGCCTGGCTGTGATCATCTTTGGTCTCGACGCTGGTTTGAAAGAAGCGGTCCTATTCGTTATCGGAGGCATCGGTGGCTGATCTCGTTGACCAGATCGAAGGCGACGAGGACTCCGTTCCCGAAGAGATACGGGTAAGTCCCTACGACATGTCAGGCGACTGGTATGTCATCCACTCGTACTCGGGTTACGAGAACAAGGTCAAAGCCAATCTGGAAACCCGTATCAAGTCGATGCACATGGAGCATCACATCTTCGACGTCCATATTCCGATGGAGGATGTGATCGAGATCAAGAACGGTAAGAAGGTGACCGTTCCCAAGAAGGTGTTCCCCGGGTACATCCTGGTGCGGATGATTCTCGATGATGACTCCTGGTACGCGGTTCGCAACACCCCGGGGGTGACCGGATTCGTCGGCGGAAGCAACAAGCCGACACCGCTCTCGCGCCGCGAGGTCGAGCGGTTTCTGGGATTCCAAAAGGAGTCCGAGAAGCCCAAGGCCCGGTTCAAGCCCGACTGGGAGGTTGGCGAAATGGTTCGGGTCGTCACCGGCCCGTTTGCCGATTTCAACGGCAAGATCGAAGACATGGATATCGACCAATCGAAGGTCACCGTTCTGGTCAGCATCTTCGGGCGCGACACCCCGGTAGAACTCGGGTTCGCGGACATCCAGAAGAGCTGAAGCGACGATTCAAAGGCAACTGGAGAAACACGATGGGTAGGAAGAAGCTGGCTGCGGTCGTAAAGATGCAGCTTCCGGCAGGGCAGGCAACACCTGCGCCACCGGTGGGTACGGCATTGGGTCCGCACGGTGTGAACCTGATGGAATTCGTCAGGGCTTACAACGATGCCACGGCGAGCCAGCGAGGCACGATCGTTCCTTGCGAGATCTCGATCTACGAGGACCGGTCGTTCGCGTTCGTGCTCAAGACGCCGCCCGCCGCAGTGATGCTGCGTCAGGCCGCTCGCGTCGAGAAGGGCTCGGCCACTCCCAACACGGAGAAGGTCGGATCCGTGACCAGTGCACAGGTGAGAGAGATCGCCGATGTGAAAATGGTCGATCTCAACGCCAACGACATCGAAGCTGCCATGAAGATCATCGCGGGCACAGCCCGGTCGATGGGACTCACGATCAAGGACTGAAGCAATACGAGTGGGAGATCGGTCACGGACCGATCGCTGACCACAGGAGGTAGAAGATGGCACAGCGTGGAAAGCGCTACACAGAAGCAGCTAAGAGCTTCGACAAGCACACCGCCTATCCGGCCACACAGGCCCTCGAGCTGGTGAAGAGCCTGGCTCCGGCAAAGTTCGACGAAACCGTCGATGCGGTGTTTCGCCTTGGGATCGATTCCCGCAAGGCCGACCAACTCGTGCGGGGAACGGTGTCGCTTCCCCACGGGACCGGCAAGACGGTCCGGATTGCAGTTTTTGCGAGAGCCGATCTCCACAAAGCCGCTGAAGAGGCAGGCGCCGACGTCGTGGGCGGCAAGGAACTCGTCGAAGAGATCCAGGCAGGTCGCGAGCTCGACTTCGATCTCGCCATCGCCACACCGGACATGATGGCCGAGGTCGGCAAGCTGGGGCGCGTGCTCGGTCCCCGGGGCCTGATGCCGAATCCAAAAGCCGGGACGGTCACCATGGATGTCGCCAAGGCCGTTTCCGAATTCAAGGCGGGCAGGATCGAATATCGCAACGATCGCTACGGCAATGTCCACGTTCCGATAGGCAAGGTCAGCTTCGAGTTGGATCAGCTGGTCGAGAACCTGGCCACGATCGCCGCAGAGATAGTCAGGGCCCGTCCGGCGTCGGCAAAAGGCCACTTCGTGATGCAACTATCGGTCTCGTCGACGATGGGACCAGGTGTGAAGGTCGAGATTTCCAAGATCGAGAATCTGACCGCCAGCGCTCGCTGACCCGCCCCGAGACGCGATTGGGGGGCCTCCGGGTACTCGACCGAGTTCACACGAGCGCTTGCAAGGTCCACCGCATCCAGGCGCCCGTACATTCCCGTTGCCCGGGGTAGGGCCCGGGGCTCGGGCAGGTCGCCTGTCGGCCCGTGTCGCTCAAATCGGGTGGGTGGGCGAAGCGGTCTTGAGGATCCGCCCAGTTTCGTCCGGAGACCCCCGAATCACCTTCGAGTGTCGCGCTCAGATGAGCGGCTGTCCAGGGAATAAGTGGAATGGCGTGAGTTTGTGGAGGAGTCCGGGGTGCCTTACACTTCCGGCTGCAACTCCAATCCTCGGCCCAAGACCGCTGGTGCCTCGGCATAACGGGATTTCCCTCCAGCGCAGGTCGGCTCCTCACGAGCCCCCCGGTCCCTATGCCGAGGGGTTTTGCTCGTTTGAAGGAGGAGCGAATGCCGAGACCTGAGAAGGTCAGGGCTGTTGAAGAGATCAAGGAGCGGATCGACGGAGCACGGGCCGTGTTCGTCACCGAGTTCCGTGGCTTGAGCGTGTTGCAGGTTCAGCGCCTGCGGCGCGCCTTGCGCGAAACCGGCGCCGAATACAAGGTCTTCAAGATGACCTTGACGCAGCGTGCCGTTGATGAGCTGGGCATCCCGGGGATGGAAGAATTCCTCGTGGGCCCAACTGCGCTCGCATTCGCCAACACCGATGCGGTCAGTACCGCCAAGGTGTTGAAGGACACCAACAAGGACAACGAGAATCTCGTGATAAAGGCGGGAATTCTCTCGGGTGAGGTTCTCCTCCCCGAGCAGATCTCCAAGCTCGCCGAGATCGAGCCTCGCGATGTTCTGCTTGCCAAGATCGCCGGGCTGTTCAAGGCGCCGACGACGAAGATGGCCGGCCTGTTGGGGTCGTTCACGCGCGATGCCGCATCCATGTTCTCGCAACTGCTCGAAAAGAAAGAGTCGGGAGAGCCACCAGCTTCCCCGGCTTCGGCCGCGGTAGAACCGGAACCGGAAACTGCCGCTGAGCCCGAAGCCGTCGAAGCCGTCGCGGAGGAGCCGGAATCGGCGCCTGCCGAGGCAGTAGTGGAGGCCGAACCCGAGGCGGCCGTGTCGGCCGAGGAGGAATGAAACCAATGGCAAAAATGAAGACTGAAGAGCTCTTGAGTGTCTTCGAGGAGATGACCGTCCTCGAGCTCAAGGACTTCCTCGATGCATTCGAGGAGAAGTTCGACGTGACCGCGGCAGCCCCGATGGCTGCGTTCGCGATGCCGGCAGGTGGCGGAGAAGCTGCCGCCGTGGTCGAGGAGCAGGACGAATTCGATGTTGTGCTCATCGCTGCCGGTGCCGAGAAGATCAAGGTCATCAAGGAAGTTCGTGCCTTGACGAGCCTGGGCCTGAAAGAAGCCAAGGATCTCGTCGACAGTGCACCCAAGGCGGTCCTCGAGGCTGTGGACAAGGACGCAGCCGAGAAGGCCAAGGGCGTTCTCGAAGGAGTAGGCGCCACGGTCGAGCTCAAGTAGCGAGACCTGCGTTCATGAAGAAGAAGGGCCCTCCGGGGCCCTTCTTCTAGTTCAAGAGCGCAAGAACTCCGAAAGCGGTCCCGATTCCCGCTCTCGCATCCGAACGTTGGCCTGCAGCCGTTCCAGGTTCTGGGCAACAGTCTTGACCGCCACCGCCACTTCGGTCTCGGCAAAGAAGGCCGACACGTCAGCAGCAACCTTCGGGTCCGAAAGGGCGGTGACGCCTTCGATGATCCTTCTGATCGTCATCTTGGGCATCTTCTCGCGGAGAGCATCCCAGTGGGTACGCACCTGACGCCATGCGTACGCGCCGCTGTGCCTGAGAGCGAAAGTTCTCGCCATCACCGAGGATGCGTCCTGGGTACGAATCTGACCGTCGAGAACAGCCGCAATGAGTTGGTCAACGAATGACTCGCCTTCGAAGAGCGCCAGAGCCCGCAGGAACTTGATTTCCTCCTGGGGTGTCTGCGCGTTTCGGTACTCCGAGAAGAAGCGCGTGAACTCGGCCTCGCCGCCGTGTGCCGCCACATTGAAGAGGGCGGCCTGGGCAATGTCCGGGTCGACCCCGTGCCGGTCCGCCAACCAGGCGGTCACTAGTTGCCTCGAACGTTCTATGACGTCCTCGGACTCGGCCAGGCGGCCAAGTCCAGACAGCAGAGACCCTCGCAAGCGTTTGGTCAGGTCCGAGTCGCCCGGGGCGGGTTCCCAACCGAGCTTCTCGAACGCGCCGGAGATCAACCCCGCGGCGATGCGGCGGAACGACGCAAGGTCGGTGTCGTCGACCAGATGGTGGTGAGTGGAAGCCAGGCCGCCGAGGATCGTCGACCAGATCTCGGGCTCGGTCTCGTCTCGATAGGCATCTAGCAGAGTGAGGTATTCGGAAGCGGCCAGTGAACCTTCCTCGACGAACGCCCAGGCATCGTCGGCAACGCTGAAGCGTTCCAGGTCGGATAGCTCGGACATCTGCGAGACGAGTGCCGTCGCCAGCGAGGGCTCGTACGTGACCCGGTAGAACCCGTGGCCGCCTGCATTGGCATTGGCCCAGAGGATTTCGCCATCCACGGCGACAATGCCCTCCGGATCCGTGAGAAGGAAGCGACCTTCGAAGGGACCGGTTGTGGTGGCCCCCCGCACAGCGATGGGCACGTGCCAGAGCGTGGTGTCAGACTCTTCGGGAGTTCTCAAGAACCGGCTCTGTGTGATCTTCAGTCCACCGGGAGCTTTTTCCACATAGAGCCGGGGGTAGCCCACCTGGCGGATCCAGGTGTCCATGATCACACCTATTTGCATCCCGGATGAGTGGTTGAGAGCTTCCCAGAGGTGGCGGGTGGTGGTGTTCGAATACGAGTGGCTGCGGAGATAGGCGCCCACTCCCTCCCGGAACGCCTCTTCACCGATGAACTGCTCGAGCATCCGCAGCACCGAGCTCCCCTTCCCATACGTGAGTGCATCGAACATTTCGTTGGCTTCGTCGGGGGAGGTGACTTCGAACTCCACGGCCCGGCTGCTCGCGAGCGAATCGACGCCGAACGCCCATGGTCTTTCGACTGCGCCAAAGGTGAGCCAGCGTTTCCATTCGGGGTGCATTGCCGCGCTTGTTTTCATCTCCATGAACGTGGCGAACGCTTCATTGAGCCAGATCCCGTCCCACCACTTCATCGTGACCAGGTCTCCGAACCACATGTGGGCGAGTTCGTGAGCGATGACGTCGACGATGCGCAACTGTTCGGTCGGGGTTGCCAGGCTCGGGTCCAGCAGAAGGGCCGTTTCCCTGAATGTGATGCAGCCCAGGTTCTCCATCGCTCCGAATGCGAAGTCGGGAATCGCCACCATGTCGATCTTTTCGCCTGGGTAGGGAATCGCGTAGTAGTCGCGCAGGTAACGAATGCAGAAGGCACCGGCTTCGAGGGCGAACTCGGAGAGATGTCCTTTCCCCCGTGGAGCGATGATCCGCAGCGGAACGCCATCGACGTCCACCGTGCGGCTCTCCTCGAAAGGTCCGACCACGAAGGCAACCAGATAGGTGGACATCTTCATCGTGTCCGCGAACGAGATCTCCACCTTGCCGCCGCCTGCAGGCTTTCTGGAGATCTCGGGGCTGTTCGAATATGCGGCGAGATGGTCGGGGACTACCAGCGTGATTCCAAACGTGGCCTTCATGTCCGGTTCGTCGAAACATGGGAATGCCCTGCGGGCATCGGTGGCCTCGAACTGCGTGGTGGCGACGACCTGTTCGACGCCATCGACGTCTGTGAACGTGGAGCGATAGAAACCGACCAGTTCGTCATTGAGGGTGCCCGTGAAGCTCAAGTCCAACGAACCGTCGCCAGGGGCAACCGTTTCCGGAAGCGTCAAGGTGATCCTCTCGGCATCGATGTCATACGACGTCGCGAGGGCGAGTCGGCCCTGGGTGCAGCTCAGAGTGGCGCTTTCGACCTCTATCTGGCTTGCGTTCAGGACGATCTGGGAGATGGCGCGTTCGAAATCCACGGCGATTGTCACAGATCCGGAAAAGGTGAACTTCTCGAGGTCGGGTTCGATGCGTAGGTCGTAGTGGGTGGGAATGACCGCGCGCGGTAGGCGATGGGGATTATCGGACACTGGTTTTCCTTCGAGGTAGACCGGGTCGATGGTACCGAACTGTCACAGAACCCGATCCGGTCGGTCCCGGTAGGCTCACAGCGTGAAATCCACGATTCATGTGAGGGTCAGCGGTCGGGACCGGCCGGGAATCACCGCCGGGCTGATGGCCCTTCTGGAGGGCGGCGGCGCCGACCTTTTCGACGTGGAGCAGGTTGTCGTGCGAGACCACCTCACGTTGGGGCTGGTTGTCGAGGTTCCCGAGGATCGCGGGACGATCAAGGAGCTTCTCCTGTACGGGTGGGAGAACGACCTTCACATCGACTTCGAGCCTGTTGATGGACCGGCGCGGCACTCTCCCCCCCGGTTCGTGGTGACGGTGATCGGTCCTTCGGTTGGTCCGGGTGCGTTTGGTGCGGTAGCGACTGCCATTGCCGAGTCAGGCGGCAACATCGACCGCATCGTGAGACTGTCCCGCTATCCCGTTGTCAGCTATGAGTTGGCCGTGGCCGGAGGCGATCGTGATGCGATGAGAACGGCTCTTGGATCTGCGGCTGCCGTTCATCGAGTGGATATCGCAGTCCAGCTCGAAGGGATCACCCGCCGCACCAAGAGGCTGGTGGTGCTCGATGTGGATTCCACGCTCATCCAGGGCGAGGTCATCGACCTGCTCGCCTCCGAAGCAGGAGTGGGCGCACAGGTGAGTGCCATCACCGCCGCAGCCATGGCAGGCGAGCTCGACTTCGAGTCCGCGCTGCGGGAGCGAGTTCGGCTGTTGGCGGGTTTGAGCGCCGACCTGGTTGCATCTCTCGCCGAGAAGATCCCTTTGACACCGGGAGCGCGCACCTTTGTGGCAACACTCCGGAGGATGGGGATGAGGGTCGCCATCGTCAGTGGGGGATTCACGCTTGTCACCGACCGTCTGAAGCAGGAACTCGATCTCGACCATGCGATGGCCAACGAGCTGGAAGTTCGGGACGGCCGGCTCACCGGGGAAGTCATCGGTCCGATTGTCGACCGAGCCAGGAAGGCAGAGGTACTCCTCGACATTGCCCGGGCCGAGGGAATCCCGCTGGACCAGACAGTGGCTGTCGGCGATGGCGCCAACGACCTCGACATGCTTGCCGCTGCGGGGTTGGGAATCGCCTTCAACGCTCGCCCTGTCGTCAAGGAGGCTGCCGACACCGCCCTGACGGTTCCCTATCTCGACGCGATCCTGTTCCTCTTGGGGATTCGCAGAGATGAAGTGGATGCCTCTGAACCGGTACCGGTGACCGGTCTCCCTCCGATCTAGATCTCGGTTTGCGGGACCTGGCTCGCGACGCGCCAACCCTGGGTCGCTGACGCGGTCTCAGCTGGATCACAGACGCCCCGTGGGCGGAGAGGTCCAACTCCCAACCCGGCAACTAGCCTCGCTGGGATGAATCCGACCGCCGACATCGGTCTCATCGGCCTCGCCGTCATGGGCCAGAACCTGGTCATGAACATGGCCGATCACGGCTACACGGTTGCCGTTTACAACCGGACCCAGTCGGTCACCGCCGACTTCGTGGATGGCCGCGCCTCCTCGATGTCGGTCCACGGTCACGACACTCTCGAAGCGATGGTCTCCTCACTCAAAAAGCCGCGCCGGGTGATGTTGATGGTCAAGGCCGGCGCCGCCGTGGACTCCGTGATCGGCCAACTGGCGTCGCTGTTGGAACCCGGCGACATCATCATCGATGGTGGAAACAGCAACTACACGGACACCATTCGTCGTGTGACCGATTTGGAGGGACGGGGCCTGCTCTTTGTCGGTACCGGCGTGTCGGGTGGGGAGGAGGGTGCCCGACATGGACCGTCGATCATGCCGGGGGGTTCCCCGGAGGCCTGGGCTCATGTTCAACCGATCCTCCAGGACATCTCAGCAAAAGTGGCGGATGGGACCCCGTGCTGCGACTGGGTGGGTCCCGGTGGGGCCGGGCACTATGTGAAGATGGTCCACAACGGGATCGAGTACGGCGACATGCAGGTCATCGCCGAGGCCTACAGCCTCATGAAGGCCATGGGCGTATCCCACGCGGAGATGGCCGACGTCTTCGGACAGTGGGGTGAGGGGATACTCGACTCTTATCTCATCGACATCACCAAGCAGATTCTCAGCTTCGTGGACGAAGACGGGTCGCCTCTCGTCGAGAAGATCCTCGACGCGGCCGGCCAGAAGGGGACCGGCAAGTGGGCGGTGATCTCGTCCATGGAACTGGGCCAACCGCTCACACTCGTGGCGGAGGCGGTGTTTGCGAGGGTTGTGTCGGCGTTGAAAGAGGAGAGGGTCAAGGCATCGACGATTCTGAGCGGCCCCGCCGGTCAGCTCCAACCGCTTCCAATGGACGCAATCCGGGACGCTCTATATGCATCCAAGATCGTGTCATATGCCCAGGGTTTCATGCTGATGCGGGCAGCCTCCGAGGACCATGGCTGGAATCTCGACCTCGGTCGGATCGCCTCTCTCTGGCGTGAGGGCTGCATCATTCGAGCCGCCTTTCTCGATGACATCACTGCTGCCTTCAAGCGCAATCCCCAACTCGAGAATCTGCTTCTGGACGGGTTTTTCACAGAGGCGGTGCGGAAGTCCGACGCCGGGTGGAGGAAAGTGGTGGCAACCGCGGTCATGGCAGGGATCCCGGTGCCGGCTTACTCGAGCGCTCTCGGGTTCTACGACTCGTACCGTTCCAAACGGTTGTCGGCCAATCTTCTCCAGGCTCAGCGGGACTTCTTCGGTGCCCACACCTACGAGCGGGTCGATCGTGAGCGGGGAGAGTTCTTCCACACCAACTGGACCGGCTACGGCGGGGACACCACGGCGGGTTCCTACCAGGCCTGAGCCATCGGTTCCGCCAGGCGGTGGGCTGGAACCCGCCTACAACCGTGTCATCAACCCTGGGCTGGCAACTACCTAACCTGGTCGCGATGGCGGTTCTCGGGATAGATATCGGTGGGTCGGGGATCAAGGGACGGCTCGTGGACACGATGACCGGTCGGCTCTTGTCGGACCGGATGAAGATCGCCACCCCGCAGCCGTCCACACCCGCGGCGGTCGCCGATGTCGTGGCCGAGATCGTGGAGCATTTCGAACACCGCGGACCGGTCGGATGTACCTTCCCCGCAGTCGTCAAAGCCGGGAGAACACTCAGCGCTGCCAACGTCGACGAGTCCTGGATCGGAACCGACGCCACCGCTCTGTTCTCGGCCCGAACCGGACTTGCTGTGACTGTTCTCAACGACGCCGACGCCGCCGGGATCGCAGAGGTGGCCCATGGTGCCGGGAGGGGGAGGTCAGGCGTCGTCGTGTTGCTCACCTTTGGCACCGGTATCGGCAGCGCCATGTTCCTGGATGGGAATCTGATCCCCAACACCGAGTTCGGACATCTGAGTTTCCGCGGCCATGAGTCGGTCGAGGATTGGGCCGCCGCCCGCGTGAAGAAAGAAGAGGGCCTCAGCTGGCGTGAGTGGACCGAGCGTGTGAACGCGTTCCTCGGCCACCTGGACAACATCCTTTCGCTCGACTTGTTCATCGTGGGCGGCGGAGTCAGTCGCAAGATGGACAAGTGGGGCCACTGGCTCGACTCCTCGGTCGACGTCGTGGCCGCCCGCCTCGCAAACGATGCCGGGATCGTCGGGGCCGCGATGGCGGCAGCCGACTCCTGCTGAACGCAAGCCTCACCTAACAGACTTTTCACATCCGGCTCACCGCTCTCTGACCCGCCCGCCCGATCCTGTGCTCATGAAGCCAGGATTGGAGCGACAGATGAAATCACCGGCGTGGCGATGTGCCATGGTGGCTGCCCTCTTCCTCGGTGCCTGCGGCTCAAATGGTCAGATCGACATCGTCGGATCTGACCGGGGCCCGGTGCCGTCGGAGACGGCCGTGACCGTGGATGTAGCCACGACTGCAGCCCCGACGGATGCCGGAACATCGCCGATGAACACCTCGACGACGACAGCACCGACAACAACAACCCCCGCCGGGCCGACGGCGACTTCATCAACCACCACCACAACCACCGTCGACTTGAGCGAGTTCGACGACGCCCTGGATCAACTCGGACAACTTCTCAACGACCTGGACACCATCGAAACCGAAGGAGAAATGCCATGACCAAGAACCGAATCGTCGCTGCCGTGCTCAGCCTCTCGCTGGTCGGGACCGGAGCAGCCACAGCTCTAGCCCAGACCGACACGCCCACCACCGATCGGGCGACCGATCAGGCCAGCGATCGTGCCACCGACCACGTCGTCGACATCGCGCGCATCAAGGCACGGGCCCAGGAAGCCATCGACAACCGCCTGCAGCGGGTTGCCCGGCTTCAAGAGGGGATCGACAAGCACAAGGAGCACCTGTCCGAGAACCACTACGGCCAGTTGAACTCGAAGCTTGCAACGACCGAAGCCGGCCTTGAGCAGCTGTCACGCAAGATCGAAGACGCCACGACTCCAGCAGAATTGCGGGAACTGGTCCCCCAGATCTGGGAGGACTTCCGGGTCTACGTGCTGCTGACACCGCAGGTCAAGCTTGTTGTAGCCAGTGACATGGCCGTGTTCGGCGGCGAGAAGGCCAATGAGATCGTCGCCCGCCTGGGCGAGGCGATCACCAAGGCCGAGGAAGCCGGATACGACGTCGGTGAAGCTCCGAAGCTTCTCGAAACTTTGAAAACAAACGTGGCCGCAGCCGTCGCCGCTGCCGACCCGGTAGCCGAATCGGTGCTGCCGCTCACCCCCGAGGATTGGAACAATGGGTCCGCCCAGCCGGTCCTGGAGGCGGGTAAGGCGGGCATCCGTTCCGCCCACGAGTCATTCGTGCAGGCTCGCGAGAACGCCCACGAGATCGTGAGGATTCTCAAAGGGCTCAGAAACACGGCCACCGGCACGGACAGCTGACCGACCGCCAACCAGCTAGAAGCCGGGCGCATGGCGCGCCCGGCTACTACGCGAGGAATTCGGCGAAACGGTCCTCATGCTGGATGGGAACTCTGACTTCGATGACCGTTCCATCGTCGTCGTGTTTCTCGACGATCACCTCACCGACACGGTGGGCAGCGGCAACGACATCTCCACGGTCGTAGGGAATGGCCAGCCGGAGCACACGGGTCTGGCGTTCGAGCAAATCGGCGAAAGCCGCCAGCAGCGGGTCCGTGCCCTCACCGGTGACGGCAGATATCGCCTGTGCCTCCGGGTACAGCCGCCGCAACCTTCCCAACGCGACCGGATCGGTGATGTCCACCTTGTTGAAGACGAGCAGCTCGGGGATGTCGGCGGCATCGATCTCCGACAGCACCGACCTGACCGCGGCGATCTGGCCCTCGGGATCGGGATCCGAAGCATCGACAAGATGGATGAGAACCGTGGCTTCTCTGACCTCGTCGAGGGTGGATCGGAATGCCTCCACGAGTTGGTGGGGGAGCCTGCGCACAAACCCGACCGTATCCGAGAGAAGGAGAAACCGTCCGTCGGGGAGAGAGCACCGTCGGACCGTGGAGTCGAGAGTCGAAAAGAGCCGGTTCTCCGTGAGCACCTCGGCCGCGGTGAGGTAATTGAGAAGCGTGGACTTGCCTGCGTTCGTGTACCCGACGATGGCCGCCTGGGGGGTCTCCGACCGCTGGCGTGCTTTGCGCTGGGTTGCCCTGGTCTTGGCCAGACCGGCGAGTTCCCGCTCGAGCTTGGAGATGCGGGTCTGGATCCGCCGCCGGTCGGTTTCCAGCTTGGTCTCGCCCGGGCCGCGTGTGCCGATTCCTCCGCCCTGTTGCGACAGAGATCGTCCCTTCCCTCGCAAACGGGGATAGTGGTAGCGAAGCAGCGCCAGTTCCACCTGAACGGACCCTTCGCGTGAGCTGGCGTGCTGGGCGAAGATGTCCAGTATCAGGGCCTCTCGGTCGACGACATCACAGCCGAAAAGTTTCTGGAGGTTGCGCTGCTGGGCCGGTGTCAACTCGTTGTCAAAGACAACCACGTCGATGTCGAGAGCGTCGGTGAGGGCAGTCAGCTCTGCGGCTTTGCCGCTGCCGATGAACGTGCCCGGATCCGGGGTGGGTCGTCGCACCAGCTCCATGTCGATGGGGTCCGATCCAGCGGTGTCGGTGAGGAGGGCAAGTTCTTCGAGCGAGCGGTCGGCTTCTTCGACGGTGGTGTTTGAAAGCTGGACACCCACCAGAAAGGCCTTCTGGCGGACCACGTCGAGGTCGGTGACCGTGGCGGTCAGTCGTCGTCGCTGGCGGGACTCGTGGTTATAGGTCACACTGAAACCGTATCGGTCCGGGACGGCGAAAGCGGGCTGTTTATCTTCGGCTCACAGATACTGACCGGCATCGGCCACGTGATCGATCTCTTCCTGCGCGATGATCTGTGACTCGCGGACAGCGAGGACCGGTTGGCCGGTCGGGGGCCAGATGAAGCGCCATGCTCCTGTCGGAACGGCCCAAAAGCGCTGCCCGGTGCGGACGTCGATGAGGGCGAGAGCATCGTTTCCCTCTTTGGTGCCGGCGGGGACGAGAAGCCCCGACTTGGTCGTCGACTCGTCCGGTGATTGCCCGACCCGCCATCCCGCAAGCACGTTGTACCCGTTCTCGGCCGAGGGAAGGGTGGAGTTCTTCGCCATATACATGAAGTCTGCCAGAAGGAGCCGAAGAGTCGAAAAAGCGGAGGCTCAGAAGATGGCGATGACGCCGGCGATTCCGGCCGCAAAAACGGCTATTACGGCCACGAGAACCAGGATCCACGTGATTGCCTTGCCGACATCGGTGAATCTGGCCATGACCGAACCTTAAGGGAGTTCAGGCGCCACGAGTTCGCCTTGACGATCCAGCGATCCCACGAGATCAAAGGAGTCGGGGCCGGCGTCGATGACCTCGGTGCAGGACGCACACTCGAGGTCGATGACGTACACGGTGCGGGGCGCCGCCGCGGGTTCGAAAGGCTCGACCGAGACGATGATGCGCCGTCCGTCGAAGTCGTGGATGGTGGCGTAGGGACGCTCGTAAGTGCCCACCTGAAAGCGAATCAACTCGCTCCCGGACTGATCGAGAATCACCAAACTCGGCAGTGGAAAAGGTGGGATCGGTTCTCCGCCTTCACCCCTGGGGATGTTCGACCAGTCGGGATCCTCGAGATGTGCCCGCCGTCCCTGGGCTCCCCGGTCGATGGAGTAGGGGCCGTCGAGCCGGATGCGGTCGGTCGGGACACCGACCGGCGCGCCGTCGGCAAGGGCTATCCCGCGCAGGCTCGGACCGGCGGCATCGAGTCCCGGTCTGAAAAGGATCGCCACCGCGACTCCGTCGACCGAAACGACATCCGCCAGCGCCTCGGTGAACCAGGGGATTTCGATCACGAGCCGGTCTCCGGTTGGATTCGCCCGGCGAAGCTGCCAGGTCTCGGTTTCGCCTTCGGCGAGATAGGCAATGCCATCGGTTCCGTCCCAGGCGACCGTTTTCATCGAGAAGTAGGCGATCGAGGCATCGAAGACGGCTGCGCCATCCGAACTCCACACACCGCTCGGGTAGGTCGAGCGGATCCATCGAGTTTCCGGATCGATCCGGATGCTGACGGGGGTCGTGGGCAAAGGCGAGGTCGTGGACGACGTTGAGGTAGTAGACGCACGGGTTGTCGAGGTGGCGGCGGCCGACGTGGGGGGAGCCTGGTCTTGACGACAAGCGACAAATGCCAGCGATAGCACGGCGGTTGCGGCGACGCGAATGGCGAGTCCAGCTCTCATCGATGAATTATGCCTGTGATCGGTGGTTTGCGGAACCGTTAGGGTTCACCCAACGCGAATCTCCCGAGGAGAAATGGCCGAGAAATCCGTATTCAGCGAGGCGCTCGACTACCACGAAAGAGGCCGCCCGGGCAAGACGGAGGTAGTCCCAACCAAGCCGACCCTGACGCAGTCGGATCTGTCTCTCGCATACACCCCGGGCGTTGCCGAGCCGTGCCGGGTCATCGCCAAGGATCCGTTGGCGGCGTTCCGCTACACCAACCGGGGCAATCTGGTTGCCGTGGTCACGAATGGCACTGCGGTGCTCGGGCTCGGGAACATCGGCCCGCTGGCCGGAAAACCCGTCATGGAGGGCAAAGGGGTCCTGTTCAAGCGGTTTGCCGACATCGACGTGTTCGACATCGAGGTCAACTCCGTCGTCCCCGACGAGATCATCAAGTTCTGCGAGTTGTTGGAGCCGACGGTTGGCGGAATCAACCTCGAGGACATAAGGGCACCCGAGTGCTTCTACATAGAGCGCACACTCAAGGAGCGGCTCGACATACCGGTGTTCCACGACGACCAACACGGCACCGCCATCATCGCCGGAGCGGCTTTCATCAACGCCCTCGACTACCTGGAAAAAGACATAGCGGATGTCAAGGTGGTGTTCTCGGGTGCAGGTGCCGCGGGCATGGCCACCGCACGGTTCTTCATGGAGTTGGGCCTCGACCCGGCCCACCTGCTGATGGCCGATTCTCGGGGGATCCTCCACCCCGGGCGGGAAGACCTGAATGAATACAAGAAGGAATTCGTGAGGGAAACCGATGCCAGAACCCTCGCCGATGCCCTGGTAGGGGCTGATGCTTTCGTGGGTGCATCCATGGCGGGAGCGGTGACGAAGGACATGGTGCGGTCCATGGGTTCGTCCCCGATCGTGTTTGCGCTTGCCAACCCGGACCCCGAGATCACCTATGACGACGCCAAGGACGCTCGACCGGATGCGATCGTGGCTACCGGACGTAGCGACTACCCGAACCAGGTCAACAACGTTCTCGGCTTCCCGTTCATCTTCAGGGGCGCACTGGATGTGCGCGCCACCGGTGTGAGCGAAGGCATGAAGGTGGCGGCGGCGCGGGCGATCGCGGAACTGGCCCGGCGGCCGATCCCGGACGCCGTGCTGAAGATCTACGGGCTGGAGCGACTCACCTTTGGACCCGACTATCTGATTCCCAAGCCGTTCGACGCCCGGGTCCTGTGGACGGTGGCCCCTGCGGTCGCGGAGGCGGCAACCAAGGAGGGGCTGGCCCGGAACCCCTGCACCGATGTCGCCGGATACGCCGACTCGCTTCGGGCTCGGGTGCAGGCTTCCTACGGCTTGCTGCAGGGCGTCACCGCCCGGGCCAAGAGCGAGCCGAAGACGGTTGTCTATCCACACGGCGGCGACATCAGGATCATCAGGGCCGCCAGACGCGTCGTCGACGAGGGCATCGGCCAGCCGGTGCTGCTCGGAGATCCAGATCTGATCGCCGACCTCGCGGGAGAGGTGTCCATCTCGCTGGCCGGGATCGGGATGCTGGATCCGGTCGCCGAGGGTGGCCTTCGCCGGGAATACGCATCCCGGTTGCTCGAACTGCGGAGATCCAAGGGGTTGTCACAGGCCACGGCCGAACAGCAGGTGTTCGACCCGAATGTGTTTGCAGCATTGATGGTGGAGAAGGGAGATGCCGATGCGCTCGTGGGCGGTCTGACCACCTTCTATCCCGAGACGATTCGGCCGGCACTGCAGATTCTCAAGCTTCAGGAAGGGCGCACGATCGCTTCATCGGTGTACATCGTGCTGGCCCACGGAACGCCCTATTTCTTCACGGACTGTGCGGTCAATATCGAGCCCACACCTGCCGAGTTGTGTGAGATTGCTGCTGCCGCGGTCGAGATCGCCGGGCAGTACTTCGACCGGGTACCCAGGGTTGCGTTCCTGAGCTACAGCGACTTCGGTTCCGCCCAAGGCGCTGAGCCTTCCCGGGTTCGGGAAGCCGTCAAGATGTTCAACGCCTCTTATCCGGACATTCAGGCCGATGGTGAGATGCAGGCCGATACCGCGGTAGCCCACCAGCTCATCGTTCAGCGGCGTCCGGCGGGTCCCCTCGACAACGCGGCCAACATCCTGGTTTTCCCCACGCTCACAGCCGGAAATGCCTCCTACAAGCTCCTCGCCCGTCTGGGCGG
>JBFJTO010000006.1:0-16332 GCA_041625295.1 Acidimicrobiia bacterium
ATGAAGAGAACGATGCCGAGAACCTCGAGGAGCGACCCCAACTGGATCAGAGCGTCGACGTCCGCGATGAACGCCGCATTGAAGACCAGGCCGGAAACGAACAGCCCGTAGACCACCACCAGTCCCGACTTGTTCTCCGACGCAGGCTTGGGGTTCTTGACCAGCAGCCACTCGGCTATCGAGACCCCGGCCAGAACCAGATATCCGATCAGCATTGCCGGCGGATGGGCGCCGGCAAGGTTTCCGGCCGCGCTGGCGCTGAGCCCGGGAAGTGAGCCGTTGGCCACGAACACACCCAGCAACACGCCGAGAATGGCCCCGATCAAAAGCGAGATCAGGGCCAGAAGTATTCCGACAGTTGGGACCGTGGGAGCGGTGTACTTGCGCCGACCAACCACCCAGACGAGTGCCGAAACAACGACGATGAGCACCAGCGTCCCCGCAATGGGCCTGAGAATGCCGGTGGTGGTCGCAAAGGCGATCACATACAGGGCGACCGCGGATACCGCCCCCTGGGAAAGGCGGCTCGCCGACCGGGCCGCTTTCTCGTCGGCGTCGCCTCCATACATCAGCAATGCCACGGCAATCACCGACATTGTTATCCAGCCGAGGGTTCCGGCATGGACATGGGTCAGCAACAGCTTTCGACTCGGATTCCAGACGTCGAGGCCATTGAGTATCCCGATCACGATCGTCACCAAGAAGATGACGAGAGCAGATCGGAAAAGCAGTCGCACGGCAGAGTCGAGCGTGCTTCTCATTTTTCTCCCTCTCCAGGACGCGACCTGGACCGCACGCCACGGCCCCCCGGCGTCCTACCACAAAAATAGGCATCCTCGACCCCGGCGTGCGGTCGAGAGTCGGATCCATCTTTTCGTGAACCGTGGGCTGCAATCCACCTATAACCGTGTCAACAACCCCGGGTTGGGCGATCAGGAGCCCCAGGCGCCGCCGCCGGGGGTCAAAACCACGAGGCGGTCTCCGGGTTCGACCCCGAAGGTGGACTTGGCGGCCAGCCGAATCCGTTCACCACCGGAAACCAACCAGTCCTCGCCGCAAGCTCCCGGCCCGCCACCGCTCAGACCCCACGGGCGGTGGCGGCGCCGCTCACCCATCAGCGACACCGTGGCGGCCTCGGAGAAGACGATCTCGCGCACGACTCCCTCGCCACCAGGGAAGCGGCCGGCACCGCCGCTGCCGCGCCTCAGCGTCGAACGGGTCACCTTGAACGGGTAGTGAGCCTCCAGCGACTCGATCGGGGTGTTCTTGGTGTTGGTCATCCCGGTCTGGATGCCCGACTGCCCGGCCTTTCCGGGTCGCCCGCCCTGCCCGCCGGCCAGGGTCTCGTAGTAGGCGAAGCGGTCGTTACCGATCAGGATGTTGTTCATGGTCCCCTGCGACGCTGCGGGCACACGGTCGGGCGCGGCCTGGGCCAGAGCACCGAGGAGCACATCGGCGATCCTCTGGGAGGTCTCCACGTTTCCCGCGGCCACCGCGGCGGGCGGAAGGGCGTTGACGACACTCCCGGCCGGGGCGTCCAGGTCAACCACCCGGTAGCTTCCACCGTTGGCGGGGATGGTGGGATCGGTGGCGACCCGCACCGCGTAGTAGAGACACGAGCGCGTCACCGCCTCCACCGCGTTGAAGTTGGCTTCCACCTGGGGATCGGTGCCCGCAAAGTCGGCGTGAAGCTGGCCCCCGGAGATGTCCACCTTGACCCGCAGGGCAACGTCCCGCTCCCCCCACTCCATCCAGTCCTCGAAGAAGTACACGCCATCGGGGAGCAACTCGATGGCGGCCACCATGCGCCGCTCTCCGTAATCGAGCAAGGCTCCGGTCAGCGAGCGATAGCGGTCGAGCCCTTCCCGTTCGACGATCTCGCCGATACGGGCCGCCCCGATCTCGTTGGCCCCGAGTTGCGCCGAAAGATCGCCGCGCCGTTCCCCTGGGGTCCGCGTCGCCACCAGGAAAGGTTCGAGAAAGTCGGGAACGAAAACCCCCTTTCGCACCGCCGGCATGGGCGCGACCCGGATCCCCTCCTGATCCACCGTCACCGCGTGAGCGGGCATCGACCCGGGCGCCTCACCACCGACGTCGGCATGGTGGGCCCTGTTCGCCACCCAGGCGACCAGCTGCCCGGCAGCGAACACCGGCCTGACCAGGGTCAGGTCGTTGAGATGGGTTCCTCCCTGGTAGGGGTCGTTGACCGCGTATTGGACCCCGGGCTCTGCATCAAACCGTCCCAACACGGCGCTGACCGACGCCGGCATGGCACCGAGATGGACCGGGATGTGTTCGGCCTGGGCAAGCATCGATCCGTCCGGCATGAACACCGCAGCCGAGCAGTCGGCACGCTCTTTGATGTTGGGCGAATAGGCGGTGCGACGCAGCACCAAGCCCATCTCTTCGCCAACGCCGGCCAAAGCGTTGCGGGCCACCTCCAGGGCGATTGGCGTCACCAGTCCACCACCAGAGATCCGTTGGTGTGCAGAGTCGCCCGCTCACCCGTCCCGATCCACGTGGTCGACTCCCCGTCTTCGATGACTGCGGGGCCGGTCAACTCTTCCCCGGCGGCCATTCCCGGCCTCCACCACACCCGGGCATCCACCTCTCCGGACTCCGTCAACACCGCCCTTTCTCCCCGGAGCGCCTCACCTTGGGGACGATGCTCGGGCAAGTCTTCGAAGCGGAGGGCCGGTGCCCCGACCGCTGCCAACCGGACCGTCACAGCTTCGATCGGGTCGGTGCGCCGCGAGAACCCGTTCTGCTTTTCGTGGGCGGTGTGAAAGCGGTCGGCAAGGACCAGCCAACCCTCCCCGGGACGGAAGGGAACCGACGTTTCATGGGCCTGGCCCACATAGCGAACATCGACGGCGGTGGTGATCTCGCCCGACTCCGGGGCCGAGGCGATCAGCGTCTCCAGTGCAGCATCGAGTCCCTCTTCGGATCTCAACAAGACGCTTCGAGAGAGATCCGTTCTCGGTGGCGACAGCAGGAGGCCCAGCGCCGAGAACACTCCGGCAAACGGCGGAACCACCACGCCGGCCATATCCAGGCGACGGGCCAGGGCGGTGGCATGAAGTCCGCCGGCACCGCCAAAGGCCACGAGGGCGGCCCGGCGGGGATCGGCGCCCTGCTCCACGCTCACTGCGCGAATCGCCCTTTCCATCGTGGCCTGAACCACCTCAACAACTCCCAGTGCGGCCTGGCCGGTGTCGAGTGAAGCCGACAGCCCGGCCAGTGCTCGCCCGGCGGCAGACTCGTCGAGCAACAGTGATCCCGCCAGCACACCGGCCATCCTGCCGAGTACGACATTGGCGTCGGTGACGGTGGGTTGGGACCCTCCTCGCCGGTAACTCGCCGGTCCCGGAAGAGCTCCCGCCGACCGGGGACCGACGCGCAGGGCGCCCCCGGGGTCGAGCCAACCGATGCTGCCCCCACCGGCGCCCACCGTGTGGACCGCAACCGTTGGCATCCTCACGACCAGACCGTCGATTTCGCGCTCGAATCCCAGTTGTGGAGTCGAGTCTTCGATACGGCACACATCGGTGGAAGTGCCGCCCATGTCGAACGAGATCACATGTCGGTGTCCCAGGGCAGCACCAACCGCGGCCGCAGCGACCACGCCGCCTGCCGGACCCGACAACAGGATGGCTGCCGGAAGAGTGGCCGCCTCGGACACCGACATCAATCCGCCGGACGACCGCATCACCATCACCCTGGCAGCGACGTCGGGAACCACTTTGGCCTCCAGGAGACGGAGATACTCGGCCACAGCAGGCTTCAAATAGGCGTTGACGACTGTGGTGGAGGTGCGCTCGAACTCCCGGAACTCGGGAGCGACCCGATGTGAAGCCGAAACCGGCAGACCCCGCCTGATCATCTCCGCGACGATCGCCTCCTCGCCGGCAGGGTCGAGGAACGAGTACCGGAGACAGACTGCCACCGCATCGGCGTCGATTTCGGCGATCGACTGCCCGGGAGTCCACCCGAATCTCAGCGAACGGGGCACCAAAGGCTCGGCGCGATCGGCGAATGGGTCGTAGAGCGAAGGGCGGTGTTGGCGGCCGATCTCGATCAGATCCTCGAAGCCTTCCTCGGTGATCAACGCCGTCCGGGCCCCCGTGCGTTCCAGGAGGGCGTTGGTTGCCACCGTGGTGCCATGGACCATCAAGGACATGGGTTCGTCGATCAGTGCCCGCCCACCGGTCGCCACCGCATCGGATTGGTCAGGAGTCGAAGAGGTCTTGGCGACACGAAGCCGGTGCCCGTCCCAGGCAGCGAAGTCGGTGAAGGTGCCGCCAACGTCAACGCCGAGAGTCACGGCCACATCCGGGTAGCCTCGGGGGAGATGAGTGTCCACGTCAGTTCCACACCCAACCCCAACGCACTCAAATTCACGGTCGGCGTTCCTGTTGGCGGTCCGGCTTCGTATCCGGAGGGCGGGCCCACCGACAACCCAGTTGCGACCGCGCTTCTGGCCATCGACGGTGTGACCAACGTGTTCATGACTGCCGACTTCGTGACGCTCTCCAAAACCTCGACGACCTCGTGGGATTCGATCCAGTCGACCGCCGTCGAGATCCTAGAAGCGCACTACGGCTGAAAGCCGCCCGCGGGGACGGGCATGCCGTCGGAGTTCAACCAGACCGTGACCGGTCGGGTGATGCCCGCCTCATCGGTTCGGTCGAAGAGGAATCGCCAGTAAGAACCGTCCGTTTCCACCGAAATGGGTTCACCTCCGCCGATCCCCGCAGCTTTAGCCGCCAACGTAGGAGGTGGTATCGCCGGGTTGAGACCCGAGGGATCCGGGTCGGCTGCCGACATCATCTCCAGGGGTGGTCCTGGCCAGTCGACGACCCGGGGACCCGACTCCCCCACGTCGACAACCACTTCCACTCTGACATCGGGGGCCCGCTCATAGCTTCCTCCGGCGGAGGCACGCAACGAGCGCACGGCCATGACCACGGCGAAGCGGCTGATGCCGATCTGGATCGCCTCCACAGGGATGATCGACTCGACGAACGAGTGCGGTCCGTCACCGTCTGCGGTCATGTAGCGATGGACGAACAACTGGGCCTGGCCGACGGCGGCAAGCCGGGCTGCATCGACATCCACCCCGAACAGGTCGGCTTCGGACAGAAGCGTCGTAGACGTCGTCGAAGTGGTGGTCTCCGCCACTAGAACGGCCGGGATGGCGACAGGTTCAGCCGGTTGCGGCCAGAAGGTTCGAGCCGCGGCGGCGCTCAGCGCGACCACCACTGCGGCAACGGAGGCAAGGGTGACCCAACGCCGCAGATCCGGGCGGGATGCGGTAGCAAGAAAGTCCCATGGGATCGAAGCGAACTCTTCAGAATCGTTTTCTTCCATGGTCCGAAGGTACGAACCTCAAAGGACCGCAACAAGAGGGTTGATCGGCACCCGGTCGCACTATCGTCATGGCCAAGATGGTTTCCAATCCAGATCCCCGCCCAGGCCGCTGGCTGCTTCCGCTCGTAATTCTGGGGATGGTTCTGTTCACGTACGTTTTTGTGCGTCAACTCCCCGGGGCCGAAGTGTCGGTGAATGCAATCACCGGCACGACCACCCAGACCACATCGACCACCGTGACAACCACCCCGGGCGACACAACCGGCACCACCACAACTACCTTGGCCACCGATCCAGTCGCCAAGTCGTACATCGATTCCCTCGATGCCCTGAGCACCCAGCTGATCGGGTTCCAGACCGAGATGGCCAGCATCAATGCCGCCTGGGACGCCGACCCGAAGCAAATCGACTTCGCCACGGGTGAGCAACGATTTGTGACGCTTTCCGACCAGGTTGCCGAGTGGGCCGCCACCGCAGAGGCGCTCACACCACCGCCCGGATATGAGGAGATCCACGGCCGGATTCTCACCGCGGCCACGGTCGTCGCCGAAGAGTCGCTCAATGTGATCGACGGGTTCCGCGGACCCGGCTCTGAGCCCCGTATCGCCGCTGTGTCTCAGTTCGACCAGGGTGTGATCGCATTTGGTTCGGCTCTCGACGCCGGACGGGCTCTGGCCGGCATCTCCGGCTGATGAGCGTGAACATCCGTGCCATCGTTGCCGATGAGTTCGATGTGTTCCTTCGCTGCATCGGCGGCCCTTTTGCCTTCGATCTGCCCGACGACGAGAAGGAACGAGCCGACACCCTGGAGAGGTTTTCCAAGACCTTTGAGGTCGATCGCAGCCGGTGCGCATTCGACGGGGACCAGATGGTGGGAACCCTCGGGGCCTACACACACCAGATGACGGTGCCGGGCGGATCGGTGTCCTGTGCGGGCACGACGATGGTCACCGTGCTCGCCTCACACCGACGCCAGGGCATTCTCCGCAAGATGATGACCGAGCACTTCGCCGAAGCCCGAGAGCGCCAAGACCCGATTGCAGCGCTGTGGGCCACGGACTCGGGTATCTACGGTCGCTTTGGTTACGGACTCGCCACGGTTTCCACCAACTACGAGCTCGACCGCGCCCACGTCGCTTTCCATCGCCTGGCACCGGAACCCGATGCGGCTCGCTTCGTAGACGCTGCTGCCGCGGCAAAGATCCTTCCGCCCATACATGCAGCGATTCTTCCCACCCGCCCCGGGATGTTCGCCCGCACGAAGGTGTGGTGGGACACGGAGAGGTTGGCCGACAGGCCCGAAGACCGCGGCGGCGCCACCACCTATCGCTTCGTCGTGTCATACGACGGGGACGGCAACCCCAGCGGCTACGTGCAATACCGGATCAAAGAGGGCTGGGAGCATCACCACGGAGCCCACGAGGTGAGGATCGTCGAGATGATGGGACTCACCGCATCGGCATACGCCGGATTGTTGAAGGTGGTTCTCGCTCACGACCTCGCCAACAAGATCACAGCCTCTCGCCGACCCGTCGACGACCCGATATTCGATTTGCTTGCCTCCGGGCGCCGCGCCGCACCGGAGATCACCGACGCCATGTGGGTGAGAATCCTCGATGTCCCCGCGGCTCTGACTGCCCGTCGCTACGACACCGCGGGGACAGCCGTGATCAGAACCAACGATCCGATGAACGGCGAGACCCGCACCTGGATCCTGGAAACCGACGGCATGGAGTCGAACTGCCGCCGTACCGATGCCGACCCGGACATCGAGCTCGACATCGAGGACCTGGGATCGGCCTACATGGGCCGGTCCCGCTTCGGCGAACTTGTCAGAGCCGGCCGTGCGGTGGGGGATCACAAGGCGGCACGAAACCTCGACCGGATGTTCACCTGGGATCCCCAGCCCTGGTGCCCGGAAGTGTTCTAGGCCAGGTTTCTCCCCCCCGAGCGAAGCGAGTTTGGGGGGAGTACGGCGAAGCCGGGAGGGGGGCGTCTCGTCCCGCCTCTGTTACAGCCTTGTTACGGCCATGGCGCGTCGGGGGGTCCGCCAACTAGCGTCCCGGCCATGAGCAAACAAGCCGATTACGTTCGGCGCACCGTCCAAGAGCGGGGTATCCGTTTCATCCGACTCTGGTTCACCGACGTCCAGGGTTTCTTGAAGTCGGTTTCGATTAGCCCCCAAGAACTCGACACCGCCTTCGAGGAAGGTATGACCTTCGACGGCTCCTCGATCGATGGATACGCGCGGGTACAGGAAGCCGACATGCTCGCCGTGCCCGACCCATCCACTTTCCAGGTGCTCCCCTGGCACGACGACGAGGTCGTGGCCCGGATGTTCTGCGACATCGTCAAGCCCGATGGCAGCCCGTTCGACGGTGACCCCCGCACCGTCCTCAAGCGGAACCTGGACCGCGCCTCGGCTCTCGGTTACACGTTTTACGTCGCTCCCGAACTCGAGTATTTCTACTTCGCCGACTCGGGCCCGGAACCACAGGCTCTGGATCAGGGCGGCTACTTCGACCTGACCCCGCTCGACGTGGCCCGTGAATATCGACGCAAGACCATCACCTCTCTCGAGAAGATGGGGATCCCGGTCGAACATTCCCACCACGAGGTGGCCCCGTCTCAGCACGAGATCATCGTTCGCTACACCGACGCTCTGACCATGGCCGACAACATCATGAGCTTCCGTCTCACGGTCAAAGAGGTCGCCCTCGAACACGGGATATACGCGACCTTCATGCCAAAACCCCTCGAGAATCATGACGGCAGCGGCCTTCACCTCCACCTCTCCCTGTTCTCGGGCGAGGACAACGTCTTCTATTCGCCCGACGGAACCCTCTCGGCCAAGGGGAACCAGTTTGTCGCCGGTCTTCTCAGACACTCCCGGGAGATCACCGCCGTGACCAACCAGTGGGTCAATTCTTACAAGCGCCTGGTGGCCGGGTTCGAAGCCCCCGTGTACGTCACATGGGCTCACAACAACCAGTCGGCGCTGGTCCGGGTCCCCACCGTGAAGCGGGACAAACCATCGAGCGTGCGTGTGGAGTACAGATCTCCCGATTCGGCGTGCAACCCGTATCTGACATTGAGCGTGCTGATCGCCGCCGGTCTCGAAGGCATCGAAAAGGGTTATGAGCTGCCACCGGAGGTCGCCGACAACGTGTTTGCGATGAGCAATTCCGATCGCGCCGCAGCGGGAATCGAACGCCTTCCCGAAACGCTTGCCGAGGCGCTCGACATCATGGAGCGTTCCGATCTGGTGCGAAAAGCACTGGGCGACCACGTCTTCGACTGGTTCCTGAGAAACAAACGCAAGGAGTGGGACCGCTACCAGCAGCACGTGTCCCGTTTCGAGCTGGAAACCTATCTACCGGTGTTGTGATGAACGTCGGCCTGTTCCCCGAGGAGTGCTCAGAGACGCTTTCTGCAGCGCTCGCCATCGCAGGCGTGGTACCGAAAGCCGTCGGCGATCTGGTCACGCTCACTCCCGAAAAGGCTGCCGACATCGATGTACTCGTTGTCGAATTGGGCGACGAGCCGATGCGGCGGATCCGCTACATCGGTTCAGCCGCTGAAGCACTGGGAATCCCCACTCTCGCCGTCATCGAACCCGCGCAGATTCCGCTCCTGGAAGGCGCCGTGGGCATCACCGACATGGTGACAACACCGCTCAACCCCGCCGAGATCGGCCTGAGGTTGCGACGGATGGTTCGGGCGGGAAGCGCCGAAGGACCGCTTCGCTTCCACGACCTGGAACTCAACCCCCTCACCTACCAGGCCATGCTCAAGGGAACACCGCTCGACCTCACCTTCATGGAATATGAGTTGCTCCGTTTTTTCGTGGAAAACCAGAGCCGGGTGTGGAGCCGCGAACAGCTTCTCTCCAAGGTGTGGGGTTACGACTATTTCGGCGGGGCCCGAACCGTGGATGTTCACGTGAGGCGGCTCCGATCGAAGCTGGGCGAAGAGCGTGCCGAGTGGATCCACACGGTGAGATCGGTGGGTTACCGCTTCGGCTGAGCCCTCCTAACTCAACCTGCGGTTGGGGTACCCCTTCCTCCACTTCGTGGAGGACAACAACGACCGACGTTGTCGCGACCTAGCCGGTGGCCAGCTCGTCGCGCACCATCTCGAGGCGGGTGCGCACATCGTCGGCAACCTGGTGGACACCAGGGGCCCTCACCAGTTCGAGAACGACCGCGGGGTCCATGAAATCAACCAGCACGCCGGCGTTGTCTTCGCGAACGACGACATTGCACGGCAACAGCGTGCCGATACCGGGGTCAGCTTTTATGGCTCGGTGAGCAAAGGGAGGGTTGCAGGCGCCCAGAATCAGGTATCGGCCCATGTCGACGCCGAGCTTCTCTTTCAGAGCAGCCTGGATGTCGATTTCTGAAAGGATCCCGAACCCCTGCGTGGCGAGTGCCTTCTTGGTTCGCGCCACGGCGGTGTCGAAGTCGTCGGGGACATGAACGCTGAAGTGGTACGTGGCAGTTCTCCTTGACGGGGTCGGAAGGGTAGCGGGCGGGTTGGAGGCCTAACCCGCCCGCCAGGACTCAGACGAATATCACCTGAGCGTTCTCGGAAAGCTCCATGAACTC
Source organism: Acidimicrobiia bacterium (assembly GCA_041625295.1). Lineage (GTDB taxonomy): Bacteria > Actinomycetota > Acidimicrobiia > Spongiisociales > ZC4RG35 > JBFGRR01. Next base: position 9,978 of record JBFJTO010000006.1, read on the forward strand.
AGTGACATTGAGGATTCCATCGACCTCGTCGATCATGTCCTCAGGCTCCAGATCCATCAGATCCACCGACATCTTGCAGGCCCAGAACTTGGCGCCCATGTCGTGTAGCAGAGTCATGAATTCGGGAATCTCGGGAACGTCGAGAGCGGCGATCTTGTCTTTCAACATCTTGGTCGCCATCGACGTCATCCCCGGGAATCCGCCCAGACCCTGAGGCATCGAGAACTTCGCCTTTACCGGATGCATGGCCGTGTTGCCGAGGAAGGTGAACTTGAGATGGTCAACCGTCTTCTTGTTGATCATGTCCATGCCCCAGAAGGTGAAGAAGATGTGGGTCTCGATACCTTCGCCGAGGGCGCCGTTGGCCATGATCAGGGCCGGGTAGGCCATGTCCAGGTTGCCTTTCGAGCAGATGAAAGCGATCTTCCGCTCGCCTGCGGCGTCGTCGCCGAAGTCGGGCACCGTGAGGGGTGCTTCGTGTGTGAGAGTCATTTTTCGATCCTCCTGATCAGACGCATCCGGCCGGCTTGGGAACACCGGCGATATAGGCCATCTTCTTTGCGGGCTTCTTCGGAAACAGAGCGAAAAGCTCCTTGGTGGGGATTCCCGCTTCCGAAGTGACCCGGCGGATGGTGGGGCTGGCACCGTTCGCCTTGAAGTCCTCCCGCATGAACTTGAGGGCCTTCCAGTGAGCGTCCGTCAGCTCGATTCCGATATTTCCTGCGAGAGTCCGGGCTACATCCTCGGTCCACTCGTCGTACTCGGTCATGAAGCCTTCGTCGTCGATATGAACTTCACGGCCGGCCAATGTTGCAACAGCCATTTCTTCCTTCTTTCTGTTAGACCGTCGTGCCGTTGTCGCCAACGGAACGGAGGGTGTTGAGCACTCTCGCCAGGCCCCGACGGACCTGGGGATCGCGCAATTCTTTGAGAATCGCCAGCAGCGAGGGTGGTTCGCCCAAATCCTGCTCCTGAAGACCCCTGACGGTGTTTCCCAGCAGTGACATCACCTGTGGCTGGGTCATCTCTTTGATCGTGTCGAAGATCAGCTCCACGTTGTCACCCAGGGCCTTGATGTCGTCTTCGCCGTATGCGGTGACGATCCGGTCGATGACATCGAGGCCGCCCTTGGCGAACGCGAAGTAGCCGTGCTCTTCGAGCATCGCAAGCTTGGCGGTCAACAGCTCCATGGGCTCGTGTGCAAGAGGTGTCAGAGTGCTGCTCAACTCTCTCCACATCTGAAGTTCACGATTCCGGCGTTCGGCCTCGGCGACCAGGAACTCGACCCGGTCGGTGAGTTGCTCGATGCGATCGTCGAGTGTTGCGGTAGTCATGCCAGGTCCTCCAGGTCTTTTCCGGCCATCGACATCAGCGCCGGAAGCGGGATCTCCCTGCCGGGAAGCAGCAGGTTCCAATACATCCACTTGAAGATGAGCTTGCCCCAGTGGTTGGTCTCGGTCTCCTTGAGCAGGGAGAAGGGGCCGATGCCGGGAAGCGGATACTTGCCCGGAAGCGGCTGGGTTTCGTAGTTGAAGTCGATGAGCATGCCTTTGCCGGCACCGGATTCGATGAAACAGTTCGCATGCCCGTCGAACGAGTGCGTCATGGGCCGGCCCTGCACGTACTGGACGAAGTTCTCGGTGAACACGTCAACGGCAAAGTGGGCGACCGAACCCGCCTTCGAGGCGGGGATGTCGGAGGCATCGCCGATGGCGAAGATGTTGTCGTGTGCGGTGGAAAGGAAATTGTGCTTGTCCACCGGCACGTAATTGAGTTCGTCGCCCAGTCCACTGCGAGCCACGTAGTCCGCACCCATGTTGAGTGGAATCGTCACCAGCAGGTCGAAGGGGATCTCCCGCTCGTCGAACGACCAGATCGACCCGTCTTCGACTCGTTCGATCATGAAGTCGGGTTCGAGCATGACCTTGCGCTCGTCGAGCATGCCCCCCAGATGACGGGCCGCGATCGGCTTGGTGAAGGCGCCGTCGAGTGGGGTCACGTACACCATTTCGACCAGGTCCCTCATCCCCTTCTCTTTGAAGAAGGCGTCGGCGAGGAACGTGAACTCGAGCGGTGCCACCGGGCACTTGATGGGCATCTCGGTGATGTGGACGACCAGCCGTCCGCCCTCCCAGGTCGCCAACTTCTCGGCCAGCGCCACGGCACCCTCGTAGGTGTAGAACTCGTGAACCGTCTTGCGGAACTCGTCTCCTGCCATTCCTTCGGTTTCTTCGGGACGTGGCGACGTGCCCGTGGCGATCACCAGATAGTCGTATGCGAGTGAGGATCCGTCCGCCAGGTGCACCAGGTTGTCTTCGGCGGACACCCGGTCGATCTCGGCCTCGACATATTCGATGCCGTCGGAGATCAACTCCCGCTTGGGTCTGGTCACTTCCTCAGGCGCGTAAGCACCGAATGGAATGAACAGATATCCCGGCTGGTAGTAGTGGGTCGGTTCCTGGTCGACGACCGTGATCTGCCACTCCGACTCAGCGAGTCGGGGTCTCAGCTTGTTGACCACCATCGTGCCGGCAGTACCGGCTCCGAGCACCAGAAGTCGTTTCATTTGCTGCTCCTTTGCGGACGAACCGCACACAACGACACCAGCGCACCAACCGCGGGAAGCAAATCCAGCACCTGGTGTCTCTGTCGTTCATCCAACTTGTGAAAACCGTCGGTCGGGGACCCGATCGGGGCGACCCCACCGGCCAAGACCATGCCAACCAACTCTGATCCCGCTCTGATGAATGAGCGGGCGCACTCGAAGCCGTACGAGCCCAGCCGGAATCGGGGGGCGAAGTCGAGGTCGTCTGCCATCACCCGCCACTCGTCCGTGCAAGTTGCCAGCACCTCGGCGTCGGCAGTGCGCTGGGCAAACCATTCGCAGGGATTGGAGATCGGAGTGATCGGCGTCCCGTTGACATCGGTGACCATCATCTGCACTCCCAGCGCACCCGCCATCACCTCGACGATCGAATGAGCGACCTCAGGATCGAAGCGTGGTGACGAGGTCGGGACTCCATCGAAGAGGCTTTCGATCTCTCGTGCTGGAAAGCGCCATTGCCTGCCGACCTTCACGGCGGGAAGCCGACCGTCACTGGCCATTCGATAGATGGTCGAGCGATCCACTTCCAGGAGGTCTTGGACTTCGGAGGCGCTGAGAAGGTGTGAATGCATGTTCTGCCTGTTATGCAGAGTATGCGACTTCTCGCATATGCATAGACCGGCATAAGACCCTATGACCAGGGTCTAAAGAGAGGTGCTGGGTTGCCCGGGGTCGCCAACTCTTGTAATTGTGGACCCGACAGACCAGGCTGGGATCGTGACGAAAGGAGGCGGTTTGCCGGCCATCGACGATGTTCGCGACAGCGCCCGGCGCATCGTGACCGGCGCCTCCCTCAGCTACCGCCAGCGGGTTCACCAATTGGCGCTGCTGGCCGAAGAAACCCTTCCCTACCCGGACCTTTCGCCGGGCGCTGCCGCCGCCCTCGAAAGTGGACTCGTGTCCGACCTTCACGAAGGGCACGCCCCCTACCGGCCCCGCTACATCCTCCCCGATTACGCCAAGGCGTTGGCTCAGGGTTCGGAGTATCTGGAGATGTCGCCGCCCACCGATTTCGACGAGGCGATCACCTTCCTCCAGGTCCTCTATCACAACGTGCCTTCGATCACCACCTACCCGGTGTTCCTCGGCGACCTCGACTCTCTTCTGCTTCCCTACGTCGAGGGGGTCTCAGACGCCGAGCTCCACCGCAAACTCACCAACTTCTGGCGATTCTTGGACCGGACCATCCCCGACGCCTTCACCCACGCCAACATCGGGCCTTCCGACAACCGGGTGGCCAGGGCCATCCTTCAGGTGGATGCCGAGCTGGCCCAGGTGGTCCCCAACCTCACCCTGAAATGGGATCCGGCCACCAGCGGTGAAGGACTGCTGCTGGCGGCTTCCGAGAGCATCGCCGCTGTGAACAAACCTCACATCGCCAACCACCCAATGATGGCTGCCGACTTCCCTTCCGGATACGGCGTGGTCAGCTGTTACAACACACTGCCACTGGGCGGTGGATCTCACACGCTCGTGCGCCTCAACCTCCTTGAGAGCGCACGCCGCCACGACGGCGACCTCGCCTCCTACCTCAACGACACGTTGCCCGGCCATATCGCAGCCACATTCGAGGTGATCGAGGCACGCATCGATTTCCTGGTCAGGGAGGCTCGGTTTTTCGAGCACAACTTCCTCGCCAAGGAGGGGCTGATCTCCAAGGATCGCTTCACCGCCATGTTCGGGATCTACGGAGTGGCGGAGATGGCCGAGGTCCTCACCGGCGGATCCCGTTACGGGACCGACAACGATGCCAACGAGATCGCTGCAGCCGTCATCGACACGATCGCGAGATTCGTCGAGAACCATCCGGTGCCCCATTGCATGGGTAACCGGGCCGTCCTCCACGCTCAATCAGGGATCTCCGAAGACATCGGCGTTACCGCCGGGGCCCGGGTGAAGACCGGCGAAGAGCCAGAGATCGTCGATCACGTGCTGGCGGTGTCGCCCCATCATCACCTGTTTGCAGGCGGGATCAGCGACATCTTCGCCCTCGATCCGACAGTCCGCGCCAACCCGCAGGCCATCGCCGACGTTGCCCGTGGAGCCTTCGAGCATGGACTCCGGGAGATCACTTTCAACATCGCTGGATGCGACCTGGTCCGGGTCACCGGATACATGGTCCGGCTATCAGATATCGAGAAGTGGCGAAAAGAGGGTTCCCGGATCAACAGCACCGCACTGGGCGCGGAGTCTGTGGACAACTGGCACCTTCTGGACCGCACCCCGAGAGTGATCAGCCATGAGTTCAGCCCTCGTAGCTAGAACCATCGGGACCAGCGTCGTCGATGGTCCCGGGAATCGGTTCGTCGTGTTTCTGCAGGGCTGCAACTTCAATTGCGTCAACTGTCACAACCCGAGCACGATCCGCAGGATGCACCGGTCGACGCCGGAGGACATCGAACGAGGGATCATGGGGATCGTCGACCAATTACGAACCCGGGCGCCGTTCCTTTCGGGTGTGACCGTCAGCGGTGGCGAACCGACGCTTCACCTGGAGTTCCTCGAGACGCTTTTCGAGACGATCAAGACCGACCCCGCGCTGAACCGCTTGAGCACCTTCGTCGATTCGAATGGATCTCTGGACACCGCTGGATGGATGCGCCTGATTCCGTGGATCGACGGGGTCATGCTCGATCTCAAGGCATTCACACCTGTGACCCACAGGATGATCACCGGCCAGACCAACGCCAGGGTGCTCGAGTCGATCCGGTTCTTGAGTGAGCGCGAGCGTCTTGCCGAGATCCGGTTGTTGGTCATCGAAGGTCTCACCGACCTGGACGAAGAGTTGCGCCATTACGCCCGTTTCGTGGGTCGCGTGAACCCGGCCATACGGGTGAAGTTGATGGCCTACCGCCATCATGGAGTCCGGCCCCAGGGTTTGAAGTGGCCGGAGACCCGGCCCGAGACGATCAGTCGCGTCGCCGCGGTCCTCGAACGCGAAGGACTCACCAACGTGGCGGTCCCGATCTAGGCGGCTCTTCCACGAGGACCCAAAAGGGTCCGAGTGTCTTGTCCTCCGGAGCGGAGCGAGGGAGGAAGGTCCCTGCCGACCGCAGGTCGGGAGGTAGGAGGGGACAAAGCTTCGCTCGAGGGGGCGAAACCGCCCGTTAGCCGAACTCGATGCCCTGGGCCAGGGGGAGGTCGTTGCCCCAGTTGATCGTCGTCGTCTGGCGGCGCATGTACGCCTTCCACGCGTCCGACCCCGACTCGCGCCCTCCACCGGTCTCCTTCTCGCCACCGAAAGCCCCGCCGATCTCGGCACCAGACGTGCCGATGTTCACATTGGCGATCCCACAATCTGATCCCACATGGGAGAGGAAGCGCTCGGCGTTGCGAACCGAGTCCGTGAAAATCGCCGATGACAAGCCCTGGGGCACGCCGTTGTGGATGTCGATCGCTTCTTGAAGATCGTCGAATTCGATCACCCACAGCAACGGAGCGAAGGTCTCGTCACTGGTGACGGGAGCCTCCTTGGAGATCTTGACGATGGCCGGTTCCACGAAGTTTCCCGGCCCCTCCAGCTTCCTGCCTCCGAAGAGAACTTCTCCACCCTGTTCCTTGCCGATCTCGAGAGCGACCATCATCTCTTCGACAGCTTTCGCCGAGACGAGCGGACCCATCACGGTTCCGTCTTCGAGAGGATCGCCGATCGAGATCTGGCGATAGGCGTCCACCAAACGACCGATGAACTCGGCTGAGATGGGTCTGTGCAGCAGCAACCGGCGCAGCGAGGTGCACCGCTGGCCGGCG
>JBFJTO010000007.1:0-16169 GCA_041625295.1 Acidimicrobiia bacterium
ACCAAGACCACCTACGCCACTTTTATGCTCCACTCGCTCTTCACGAGTGGTGTTCTGTCCAAGCGTGCCATCAACACCAAGGCGCTCATATTCAACGTGAAAGGGGAGGATCTCCTCTTCCTGGACCGGCCCAACCTGTTGATGGACGAAAGTGAAAGCATGCGCTACCAGGCGGTTGGCCTACCTGCAGAGCCATTTCGATCTGTGGCGATCTTCGCTCCGCCCCGGCTTGGCTCGGCTACCGCCCAGCCCGACGTGATGTCGCGATCCACGGGGGTGACCTCCTTTTTCTGGACGATTGCAGAGTTCTGCTCCGAGGACCTCTTGCCGTTCCTCTTTGCCGATGCCGAGGACGACAGGGCTCAGTACACGATCGTGATCCACAACGTCATGGCCCAGCTGCGGTTTGCAACGGCCCTCGATGACGGGGGAGTGAGGATCGAAGGAGTGACGATCCGCACCTTCCGTGATCTTGTCGAGCTGGTGGTCGCCAAGGTGCAAGATGAAGACGATCGCCACCTCTGGGCAGGCCAGGCCCTCTCGATGGGGTCGATCAATGCTTTTGTCCGCAGGTTGCTGGGATCCGTGAGACACGTCGAACGGCTGATCCGTTCGGATGTTCCCAACCCGGACAAGCACCGCGTGGCAACGGAAGCACAGGTGACGGTGGTCGACATCCACAATCTCAACGACCGCGCCAAGAGATTCGTCGTTGGCGTGACGGTTCGGAGGGCCTTCGAAGAAAAGGAGAGGGCGGGTCAATCTCGCGAGTTGCTGTTCCTCGTGCTCGACGAATTGAACAGATACGCCCCCAGGGAGGGTTCCAGCCCGATCAAGGAGATCCTCCTCGACGTTGCCGAGCGGGGTCGGAGCCTCGGCGTGGTTCTCGTCGGGGCCCAACAGACCGCCTCCGAGGTCGAGCGGCGCATCATCGCAAACTCCTCGATCAGAGTCGTGGGGAGACTCGATGCCGCCGAGGCTGCGAGGGAAGAGTACGGATTTCTCACACCCGTGCAGCGAAAGCGGGCCACGATCATGAAGCCGGGAACGATGATCTTGAGCCAGCCAGAGTTGCCGGTTCCCCTCGTGGTCGAGTTTCCATTCCCTGCTTGGGCGACCAGGGCGTCGGAGGCGGGCGTCGCATTCGAAGGTCCGGATGACCCGTTTGACGGGATCAATGGCTGACAGGCTGGCCACCCGGGCCGTCCTACGATCCTGACGTGAGAATCCTCCACACCGGCGATTGGCACGTTGGCCGGACCATCCGGGGTGTCAGCCGTGCCGAGGAACACACCGAGGTACTGGCTGAGGTCGCTGCCATCGCCGAGACGCACCGGGTTGACGTGACTCTCGTCGCCGGCGATGTCTTCGACAGTGCCGCCCCGTCACCCGAGGCCGAGCAGATCGTTTACCGGGGCCTTCGCGACCTGGCGCTGGTGGCACCGGTCGTGGTGATCGCCGGTAACCACGACAACGCGGGCCGGCTCGAGGCGGTGGCACCGTTTCTCGAAATGGGCCGGGTGAAGGTGCGTTCCCGGGTGACTCCCGCGCAACAGGGTGGATTGATCGAGGACTTCGGTGAACTCCCTCTGAGGGTGGCCACGGTTCCGTTTGTCAGCCAACGGGGGATCGTCCGGGCCGAGGAGTTGATGGCTTTGGACTCCGATGAACACGGTGGCCTGTATGCCGACCGCCTGGTCCGCGTGATCGGCTCGCTGTGCGGTTTCATGGGCGACGACAAGGTGAATGTCGTACTCGCGCATCTCATGGTGCACGGTGGTGTCCTCGGCGGAGGCGAGCGCTCCGCCCACACGATCTTCGACTATTCGGTGCCTTCGATGGCGTTTCCCGGGGATCTCTCCTATGTCGCGCTCGGACATCTGCACCGTCCTCAGAAGATTCCGGCACCGGCGCCGGTCTGGTATTCGGGTTCTCCGCTTCAACTCGACTTCGGCGAGGTGGATGACGCCAAGGGAGTCTTGGTCGTCGAGGCCGAGCCCGGTCTTCCCGCAACTGTGGAGATGGTCCCGATTTCGGGTGGGCGAAGATTGCGACGGATCCGGGGGACGCTCGAGGATGTGGCGGCTCTGGCAGGGTCCACCGGCGACGCGTTCTTGAAGGTCGAACTCGAGGAGAAGGCCCGCGCCGGTCTCGCCGACGAGGTGAGATCTCTGCTTCCGGGAGTCGTTGACATCGTCCTGGTGGCGGAGACTTCGGCGACTCCCGAAGCGGCACCGGTCCGGCTCGGGCGTGATCCTGTGGAGCTGTTCACCGAATACCTGGCGTCGCGGTCAGTTGAGGATCCTGGCGTGGTCGCACTGTTCGGAGAGTTGATGGCGGAGACCCATGAGGCCTAGCCGCCTGGAGGTCGAGGGATTTGGACCCTTCCGGGAGCCGGTGACCCTCGACTTCGAAGATGCCGAGCTATTCGCCTTCACGGGCCCAACGGGGAGCGGCAAGAGTTCGCTCGTCGATGCGGTCGTGTTCGCCCTATACGGATCGGTCCCGAGATACGGGAAGCGAGAGGTCGCCCCTGTCGTCACCCAGGGCATGCTTTCGGGCAGAGTCCGGCTCGACTTCACCCTGGGCGGCTCCGACTTCACGGTGGTCCGGTCTGTGAGGCTCGATGCCAAGAGGAAGGTCACCACCGAGGCGAGGTTGGAGCGAGGCGACGAAGTTCTGGCCGGGACCGCACCCGAGGTCACGGCGGCCGTAGAGCACCTCATGGGTCTCGACTTCGACCAGTTCACAACGTGCGTTGTGCTACCGCAGGGCGATTTCGAGCGGTTTCTTCACGCCCGGCCCGCGGAACGTCAGGGGCTATTGGTCGCACTCCTCGACCTGGGGGTGTACGAGCGCGTTCGCGAGATGGCCCTGGCGCGTCAGGCGGGTGCGGGATCGAGGCTCGAGGACATCGATCGCCGACTGATCAGTCTGGCCGGCGCCACCGATGAGGCTCTCGAGTCGGCTCGAGGTCTGGTCGGGCGCTTGGACCGGCTCTTGGCGATCACCGACGAAGAGACTCCACTTCTGGAGGAGTTGATCGTCGAGGGGCGGAAGGCATCGGACCGGGCTGCGTCTCTGGCCGCCCAGCACAGCCGGCTCGAGGCTGTGCGTGTGCCGGAGACGATGGCGGGACTGGCGGCCAGGCTCGACGAGCTCAGAAGCGCGATTGCCGCGTCCGAGAAGACGGATCTCGCCGGCCAGACCGAAGTCGAAGGCGCAGAGGAGGCCTTGACAGAGTGTCCGGACAAGGCGTCTTTGAAGTCTGCCCGGGAACTCTGGAAGAGCTACGGCCAGGCCACGGGTCGGGTCGAGGAACTCGAGGCGAGGTTCGCTCGGACCGCAGAGTTGCTGGAATCGGCGACCGGCGAAATGGCTGCGGCCACCACCGCAGCCGACGAACTGCGGAGAGGGCACGAGGCCGAACATCTGAGGTCGGGTTTGGAGATCGGCGATCCCTGTCCGGTATGCGAGCGCACTATCGAGGAACTTCCGGTTCTGGAGGGGGCAAAGCAGGTGCCGGAGGCAGAGGACAAGTTGCGGCGTGCCACCCATGCCCAGCGCGAGGCCGATCGTGCCCATGCGGCGGCGGGTGCCGATCTGGCTTCGGCGCGAGAAAAGCTATCGAACCTCGCCGAGGTACTCGAGAAGGCACCGGCACCCGAAGAGATCGAATCCGGACTCGAGCGCATAGCGGCGTTGGATGCCCAGCTCGCCAAGGCCAGGAGAGATCGCGATCAGGGTCGCAAACGGACAGCCGAATTGCGCAAAGAGCTCGATGCCCTCGGGGGGCAGGAGTTGGCGGCGAGGCGGGACCTTCAGAAGTCACTGTTGTCTCTTGCGGAGATGAGCCCACCCACTCTGGATTTCGATGATCTGGCAGCTGACTGGAGTCTGTTGCTCGACTGGGTTCGCCAGACCCTGCCGGGAGTGACTGAAGCGGCCGCGGCTGCGAGCCACGAGGCTGCCGGACTGCGAGTTCGATATGAGGAACGGTCTGCGGCTCTGGCACAGGCATGCCTGGAGGCCGGTGTCACGCCCGACCCGCCGATCAGAGATTCGGTGTTCATGGCGTTGACGAAGGCCCGTGCCCAGTTCGAACGTCTGGCTTCCGAGGCGATCGAGGCCGGGAAACTCGGCATCGATCGGGAGACCCAGGCGGACGCCATGCGCGTGGCCAAGGCGCTGGCCGGACATCTGCGTGCGAACAACTTCGAGAAGTGGCTGCTCGACGAGGCTCTCCGTGTGCTGGCGACCGGTGCCAATCGGCGCCTGGTCGAGTTGGCCCGCGGCCAATATTCGCTGACGCTGAATGCCCGCCTCGACTTCGAGGTGATCGACCATCAGTCGGCGGACGAGCGGCGTTCGGTGCAGAGTCTCTCGGGGGGAGAGACTTTTCTGGTTTCGTTGGCGCTGGCGCTCTCTCTTGCCGACCACATTGCCGAAATGTCTGCGGTGGGTACGTCCAGACTCGAGGCGATCCTCCTCGATGAAGGCTTCGGCACCCTCGACTCCGAGGCTCTCGAGTCGGTTGCCGCTGTCATCTCAGAGATCGGTGCCGGCGGCAAGATGGTGGGAATCATCAGCCACGTGAAAGGTCTCACCGAGATGATTCCGGTTCGCTTCGAGGTGAGCAAGGATGGGGGATCCTCGCGCGTGAGGAGGGTGGGACAGTGAAGTTCACCGTTGAATCATGGGCCCCGGAGTACGGCGTTCCCAGCCAGGGCAATGGTGCCGAGGCCACCCAGCCTGTCGATGCGGGAGTCGAGGTCGCGGTGGACGCCTGGGCACCGATGCTTCCCGATGTCGGAGCCGCCGAAGAGGATCTGTTCGTGGACGGGGTGAGAAGAGTCGACGCCAATGTGTGGATAGATACGCCTGGAGGTCTCCCCGGGCTGGGACTCTGCGCCGTTTACGCGGCCGGAGCCGTTCGCTGCAACCAGCGTGCCCAGGTCGTGGAAACCTCCGTGGAACGGGGGTTGTTCACATCGGCGCAGTCGGCCGAAGATGTCGTCACGCCGCACGGTGACTATCGGGTCCGAGCAACGCCGGGAAGCGCTCCCGAGGAACTCTGGTTGGGAATCCAGCAGAGAATGGGCGAACTGGAGGGAAGGGTTGCATCCCGATGGGCCGGAGCGGGCTTGGTGGTCGTCGATGGCCCACTCTCACATCGGCGTCACGTCCCCGAGGCCGTGGGATTCGTCAAGTCCCAGCATGTCCAGTATCTGTCGGATGAGCTTCAACGCGGTTTGACCGCCCTCCCGGCCGGAAGACGAACCCCTCTGTTCCTCATCGGTGGCGGGTGGTCGCGGTACTCGTGGTATCTCAGGCTCGCCACGGGGGAGAGTCCGCTGTCGGGAATCGTCCGTTGCGAGCTGACCGCGGATCACCCTGTCGGCGATGCGGCCAGGGTCGCCGACCGGGTGTGCGCCACTCTTCCCCGGTTTGCGTCCGATGCGCACAAGGACCCCCGGGCCCCGCAGAATCTCTATCCAATCGGCGGCCTCGAACGCGAATTGAGACGCCGTCTCGGAGATCCTCAGCTGATGTTTCGGGCGTTGCGCCTGGCTTCACGCGGCTGAGTTCGCCTCTCTCGCCGCGAGGCGATCACGGCCCCGACGATGACGAGCACCACACCTACGACCTCCGCGGCGGTGACCTGATCGCCGAGGAATGCGACACCGAGAGCGAGCGCGACCACCGGGATCACGTATGTGATGAACGACGCTCGAGTGCTTCCGACCCGGCCCACGAGCGATCCCATGATCACGAAGGCGATGCCGGTTCCCAGAACCCCAGCTGTGGAGATGGCCACGAACGGACCCCACGCAAACCGGGATCTGCTCAAGCCGATCAACCCCATCGGTGCGGTCCACAATGCGGCCAGGGCGAGCATCCTCGACATCACGGGAAGAGATCCGTACTTCTGTTGGATCGGGGCTGCGATGTTGACGGCCAGGCCGTAGCACATGGTCGCCACCAGTATCAAGAGGATGCCGGCCATCTCCGAACTGCCCTTTCCTATCGATGGCAGGCTGACGGCCACCACACCGCCAAATCCGAGCAGCAGCCCCGTCATCTGGGCGCCCCGGGGCATGCGGCGGAGAAGCAGTGCTGCGATGGTGGCGGCAAAGATCGGCATGGCGCCGTTGAGCATTCCGGTGATCGCCGAGTTGATCCACTGCTGGGCGATGGGGAACAGGGTGAACGGTATCGCCACCCACAAGAACGAGAGAGAGATGAGGCGTGGCCAGTCCTCCCGATCGATGCGCCTCCGGGCCCGCGGGGAGGACATCAAGACCGCGGCCCCGAGGCCAACTCTCATCCAGGTGATCAGTCCCGGTTCGAAGGCCTCGAGACCGATGGCCATCAGCAGGAAGGATGATCCCCAGATGATTCCGATGCTCCAGAAGAGTCCCCAGTCGCCGACTCGGAACGCTTCCTGGTTGAGGCCCTCGCTCGTGGAGAGGATGCGGCCGTTCATGAAAGCAGGTGGCGCACGTGGTCTGGGATGGGCGTGTCACCATCGGGGATCGGGTCGAGGGCGATCAGACGCGTGGGGATCACTCCGGTCCAGACGCCGGTTGTGGCCGGTGATCCCGAAGGTCCGAATCGAGACTTCACCGAGAACTCCTCGATGGGGATTCGGGCCACAGCGGTTGAGCGAACTTCTGCGTCGGTCATGGCTCGTAGGTGGGGGCGGCGACCCGGCAGGGCCTTGTCGGTGAATGCTTCCAGGGAGGCTCGCCGCTCCGACAGGTCATCGACGGCAACGGCCCGTCCGAAAACCATCACCGACCGATAGTTCACAGAACTGTCGAAGGCGGAATCGGCCAACACCAGACCGTCGATGATGGTCGTAGTGATGCAAACCTGTGCTCCGCCCCCGAGAGTCTTGAGAAGGCGCGACGCCGGCGACCCGTGCAGGATCAGGTCGTCTCCCACCCGGGCATGCAGCATCGGGATCACAGTGGGTCCCTCGTCGTCGAAGCCGACATGGCACACCAGAGCCTCGTCGAGCACCGAGTAGGCAGCTTCCCGGTCTTGCGAGCCTCGCTCGGGATGCCGGCGAACCACATTTTTCGTGTTCATCGGCAAAGGCTAGGGCATCAACCTTCCGCCTTCGCCTCGCGAGTCATCAGGGTCAAGACGGCGTCGCGGGGATGGACTCCCTCGTGAAGGACGCGGTCCACCTGGCTTGCGATCGGAGTCTCGACTTCGTGCATCGCGGCGAGTTCCAGAACCGGTGTGACAGTCTTGACTCCCTCGGCCACCATTCGCATCTCTCCGGTGATCTTCTCGAGTGTATTTCCGCGTGCGAGTTCCATCCCGACCCGGTTGTTGCGGCTTTGATCGGATTGACAGGTGGCTATCAAGTCGCCCATTCCCGCCAAACCCGCAAATGTCTCCACTCGGCCACCCATGGCGGTGCCCAGGCGGGTCAATTCGGCGAGCGCCCTTGTTATCAGTGCGGCCAAAGTGTTGTGGCCAAAACCGAGGCCACGCGCCATTCCTGCTGCCAGCGCCATCACGTTCTTCAGCGCTCCTGCCAGCTCGCACCCGACCACGTCGGTGTTGGTGTAGATCCGGAATGTCGGGTCCATGAGGGCTTGCTGGATCGCCGCCGCCGCGTCCTTGTTCTCCATGCCGATCACGGCCGCAGTCGGCTGACCGGTAGCCACCTCCATGGCCAAGTTGGGGCCCGTGAGGACGCCCACCACTTCGCGTCGGGGATCCTCGTCGGTTATGACCTCCGTCATCGTCATGCGCGTGCCCTGTTCGATCCCCTTGACGAGGCTCACAACCGGGATTCCGGCAGAGATCCCTCCCGACAGAGAGCGGTAGACACTCCGGAATCCGTGCGATGGAACCGCCATGATCACCACCTCGGCATCGGCCACGGCAGTGTTTGGGTCTGAGGTGGCGCGGAGACCGTAAGGCAATCGCACTCCCGGGAGGTATTCGGTATTCATTCCGGTCTCATTCACCGAGGCGGCAAGTTCGCCACGCCGCGACCAGAGGACGGTCGGGTTCCGTCGCGCTGCCATTGCGGCGACGGTGGTTCCCCAAGATCCGGCGCCGATCACCGATATTCGCATCTGTGCACGGTACCCCGCCGTTGGCCGGATGGTCGGTCGCCACGGTTAGCCTCCGCCCGATGGCCAAGCTAGGCATTCTCGGACTTCCCAACACCGGAAAGACAACGGTGTTCAACGCTCTCACCCGTTTGAGCGCGCCAACTGCAGCCCATCCGTTCTCGACTCTCGAGCCCAACGTGGGTGTGGCTCCAGTGCCCGATCAGTTGCTCGAGGCGGCTGCCGAAGTCGAGGCGTCGAAGAAGATCGTTCATGCCACGCTCGAGCTTCTCGATCTTCCCGCCATGGCCAGAGCAAGCTCGGGTCGAGGATTGGCCGCCCAGTTCCTGGGCAGGCTGCGGGAAATGGAGGGCCTGATCGTGGTGCTGCGGGCTTTTGACGACCCTGCGGTCCCACACGAGGAGTCCGGGCTGTCACCATCGGATCAGGCCGAGGAGTTGCTTCTGGAACTAGCCGTCGCCGATGCGGATGTGTTCGAGAGGCGCCTCGAGAGGATTGCCAAGGAGGCGACCGCAGACGCATCGAAACGCCCGGCGGCTGAAGCGCTCACGCGGGCCGTTCACCTCTTGTCCTCGGGAGCAGCGTTGCGTAGCCAACAGTGGGACGAGGAGGCGCTGAAAGTCTTTCGCGACAGCGCTCCGCTCACCCTCAAACCGGCGGTGTGGGTCGTGAACGTCGGCGAGGACGACTCCGAAGGGCACGTTGATGAGGTGCGGGCCGTGGTGCCGCCGGGCGACACGGTTGTGGCCATCTCTGCTCGTCTCGAGGAAGAGGGTGCGTTGCTGGACCCCGAAGACCGGGGCGAGCTCTTCGAGGCTCTGGGTCTGGGCGAAGGGGCCCTCGTGAAGGTCGTCAAGGCCGCTTATGACGCCCTCGGATTGATTTCCTTCTACACCGTGGGTCCGAAGGAGTCCCATGCCTGGACGGTGAGGCGCGGGGCGACAGCACCTGAGGCTGCCGGAAAGATCCACACCGACCTCCAGCGGGGCTTCATCCGGGCTGAAGTCGCTTCGATGGAGGCCGTCATCGCTTCAGGCGGTTGGGATCAGGCCAAGAGGGAGAACCGGGTGCGGATCGAAGGCAAGGATTATCTGGTTGGGGAGGGTGATGTGATCGTGGTTCGATTCTCGGTTTAGGTATCGTCGTCACATGATCCTGACTGGTTCGGCTTTCAGCGCGCCCCTGACGGAACACGAGGTCCTCGTGTTCTTGGTACAGCTCTCTTTGCTGATCGGGCTGGCGCGCATGCTCGGGGGAATCGTCAAGATGTTTGGCCAGCCCGCGGTTGTCGGCGAACTCGTGGCCGGGGTCCTGCTGGGTCCGTCTGTGTTTGGCAAGGTCGCCCCGAGAGCGTTCGAATGGGTCTTCGCCGAGGAGGCTGTGCAGTCGGTGATCTTCGGGTTCGCATGGCTGGGTGTGATCTTCCTTCTCATCGTCATCGGATACGAGACGGATCTGGGGATCATCGTTCGCTTCCGGAGGGCAGCTCTGGCCGTGTCGGCTGGCGCACTTCTGATACCTCTTCTGTTCGCAGGCGTGGCCGCATTCCTGGTGCCGGAATCCTTTGTGGGATTGGGTGTCGATCGGTCGGTGTTCGCCGGATTCTTCGCCCTGGCCCTGGCGGTTTCTGCGCTTCCAGTCGTTGCCAAGATCCTGCAGGACCTCGGTTTCCTGAGACGCAACTTCGGCCAGATCACGCTTGCCGCCGGTATGACCATGGACGCGGTGGGATGGTTGTTGCTGGCTGCTCTTTCCGGTATCGCCCAGGAGGGTTTCGACCCCGCTCTTCTCGCGAGATCGTTTGGAGGTCTTGCGCTCTTCACCCTTTTGGTCGTGACCGCGGGACGCTGGTTCCTCGACGGGATCATGAGGAGGGTCCTCGACCGGGGGTCTGATCTCACCGCGGCATTGACCGTGACCGTCGTTGCCGCGCTCGTTGGCGGCGTGGTCACCCAGGCGCTACGCCTCGAGGCGATCCTGGGGGCGTTCCTGGTGGGGATTCTCCTGTCCACACTCAGGCATCAGGTACGGGAGGTCGAACGAACTCTCGAGGTGGCGACGGCTTCGGTGTTTGCTCCGATCTTCTTCGCTTTCAGCGGACTCCGTGTCGACATCGGATTGCTGAATTCCCGGGAAGCAGTTCTCTGGACGCTGGGTCTCGTGGTGATGGCGATCTTCGCCAAGATCTTGGGCACCTTCGCCGGTGGCCTCTTCGGCGGGATCAGGGGACGAGAGGCATTTGCGCTCGGGTCCGGACTGTCCGCCCTGGGGGCGATGGGGATCGTCGTCGCCATCGTCGGACTCAACCTCGGTGTCGTGTCCGAGACCGGATACACGGTCCTGGTGTTGGCGGCCATCGTCACTTCTCTGGTCGCCCCACTTCTTTTGAAGGCGGCCGTTCGAGGATGGGAAGTCCCGGCCGAGGAGAAGGAACGGATCGATCGAGAAGTCCTTCTGGATGCCTCGGAGATCCTCGGGAGCAGGCGGATTCTGATACCGACCCGCGGCGGCAAGAACAGCCAGTACGCAGCCCGGGTGATCACTCGCATCTTCGACGATCCCGAGGTGACCGTTCTTGCGGTCGATGTGTTGCGGTCGTGGACGCAGAGGTTTGCCCATCGGATCCGACCCGGGACATCCGACCCCAGCGGGATCATCGCCGAACTCGAGGGTGTCCGGCATCGCGTCGTCACCAAAACGGCCACGGATCCGGCTGCTGCCATCGCCCGCGAGGCACGACTCGGTTACGACCTGGTCCTGCTGGGAGCCACCGAGGAGGAGCGGGAAGGCATCGGGATCTTCTCCACGGTCGTCGATCGTGTCCTCGGGAGCATCGATATTCCTTCCGTGATCGTGCGTCTGCCCGAAAACGGTGAGGAGCTGCCAGGCATGCCCGAGCGGATCCTCGTTCCGATCGTGTCTACGAGGGCAACCCGTGCCGCGGAAGAATTGGCATACTCGCTCATATCCAAAACGGGTGGCAGGGCGCTTGCCTTGCACGTTGTCGATCGCCCCGAAGGCCAGGGAATAGCCCTGGACGAGTTTGCAGTCGAGTCCGCGGTTCGGGCCGGTCAGGAAATGGTTGCGGCCGCTGCCGCTTTCGGTGAGCGCCTGGGTGTTGTCGTGGAAACGGGGTTGCGGGTCGCTCCACATCCCGCGGTCGAGATCGTCAATGTCGCCAATTCGGGATCATTCGACCTGGTTGTGATCGGTGCCGCCAACAAGCCTTTGAGCAATCGGCCCTTCTTCGGCCACAGGGTCACCTACATGATCGACCACTCGGCTACGCCGCTGGCTGTCGTGACGCTGCCGACCCGGACCTGACAGATCCCGGATCACCATGTGGGTCACTCGGTCTTTTCCAACTTGTTTGGCGTTGTACATCAGAGCGTCGGCCTCGGCGATGAGCGTTTCGATCGACTCCGGAGGAGCTCCTGGCTGCGGTGGTCGCTGTCGACCATCGGGTCATGATTTAGCACAGCACCAGTATGCATCGCTTCCCGGGACTTGCAAGACGGCTGTTCCGGAACGCGGCCTCGTTCGGCCTATCGTTGGGGCTTCGTGACTCACCGCCTCACCTCGTTTCTCGACTTCCTGCCGCCTCCCGTTGCGGTGGTCGTCGCCGCGATGCTCCCTCTGCTCGAGTTGAGAGGAGCGATCCCTTTCGGGCGGCTTTTGGGGATGGCGGCAATGCCGACATATCTGTGGGCGGTGCTCGGGAACATGATTCCGATCCCGTTCATCCTGTGGTGGTTGGAACCGGTCACCGCCTGGGCCAACCGCCATCTCCCCGTGCTGAGCCGCATGCTCGAGAGGTTGTTCTCATCCACCCGCAGGCGTCATAGCGGCCGTTTCGAACGTCTTCGGGACCTGGCCCTGGTGACATTCGTGGCGATTCCGCTGCCGGTGACCGGCGCCTGGAGCGGCGCCGTGGCCGCCTTCGTCTTTGGCGTGTCCAAGCGTCGCGCCCTCACCTTGATCGCTCTTGGGGTCGCCATCGCGGGAGTAGTCGTCTCGCTGGTCACGTCCGGAGTCGCGACCGTTCTGTGAATTCGAGACCCGAGGCAGCGGCTACGATCGTCCTCGGCTATCGAAACCTGCGCGAGAGACCCCGCTGACGGGGCGCCGAAGGGGCAACCTCCCCGGAATCTCTCAGGCGGAAGGAGCGCCGGTCGAGGCCGCACTGGACCGCATCGGGACAGGCGGGGATGTGTTCCAGCTTCTGGAGGATTTGTGGCCGCTCAATTCGTAGACCGACATCTCGGTGACGGAGTTCCCATACGAAGACTCGAGACGATCGGTGTCGGGTCTCTCGACGAGTTGATCGACGCCACCGTTCCCGAGTCGATCCGATTCCAGGGTTCGCTCGACCTTCCGGAAGCGCTCACCGAGCAGCGGGCGCTCGACGCGATGAAAGAGATCGCATCCTTGAATCGTCCGGTCCGTTCCATGATCGGGGCCGGTTATCACGGAACGTTCACGCCTCCGGTGATTCTCCGGAACATCCTCGAAAACCCGGCCTGGTACACCGCTTACACGCCCTATCAGCCGGAGATCTCTCAGGGGCGCCTCGAGGCCTTGCTCAACTTCCAGACGGCCATCTCCGACCTGACTGGTCTGGAGGTCGCCAATGCCTCACTTCTGGACGAAGGCTCGGCGGCCGCGGAGGCGATGGCGATGTGCCACCGACTCGCGCGCGGGAGCGCTGAGAAGTTCCTCGTCGCCGATGATTGCCATCCGCAGACGATCGCTGTCGTTCAGACCAGAGCGGAACCAACCGGAATCGATGTGGTCGTGGGACCCCCATCGGAGTGGGATTTCCAGGGGGCCTTCGGCTTGTTGCTCCAGTATCCGGGTACCACGGGAGCCGTTGTCGACTACAGGAATCTGGTCGAGCGGGCCCGTGCCGCGGGAGTCAAGGTGGTCGTCGCCGCCGATCCTCTTGCGCTCGCGGTCCTGGTACCGCCAGGAGAGTGGGGGGCGGATATCGCGGTCGGCTCCACCCAGCGTTTTGGTATTCCCATGGGCTTTGGGGGCCCTCACGCGGCCTACTTGGCGACGAGAGACGAGTACGTCCGGGCCTTGCCAGGTCGACTGGTCGGGGTATCCGTCGACTCGCATGGCAACCCTGCTCTGCGTTTGGCGCTTCAGACCCGCGAACAGCACATTCGCCGGGATCGAGCAACCTCGAATGTCTGCACCGCCCAGGTGCTTCTTGCGGTGATGGCATCGATGTACGCGGTCTGGCATGGGGCCGACGGTCTGGCGGAGATGGCCGGGCGGATTTCCGGCCTCGCCGATCGAGTTGCCGGTGCACTCGAAGGAGCGGGATTCGAGGTCGTGCACCAGACCAGGTTCGACACGGTGGCGTTCCGGGCACGGGGCCGCAGCCGGGAATTGGCCTCGGCTGCGCTCACAGCCGGATTCAACGTGAGACTCATCGACGACGACACCCTGGGATTGGCCATGGACGAGACGATTTCGGAGTCTGATGTCGGTGCGGTGCTCGAGGCGTTTGGAATCGGCGAGATCCCCGACACCGGACCCGATGGTATACCGCCTGCCTTGCGTCGAAGATCTCCGTTCCTCACCCATCCCGTGTTCTCGATGTACCGAACCGAGCACGAGATGCTCAGATACCTGCGAAGGCTCGCCGACAAGGATCTGGCTCTCGATCGCACCATGATCCCGCTCGGATCCTGCACCATGAAGCTCAACGCCACATCGGAGATGATTCCGGTCACGTGGCCCGAGTTTGCCAACGTCCACCCGATGGCTCCTGCTGACCAGACCAAGGGTTACCTGCGCCTGATCTCAGACCTGGAGGCGGATCTGGCGGAGATCACCGGATACGATGCTGTCTCCCTCCAGCCGAACGCGGGTTCCCAGGGGGAATTGGCCGGGCTGTTGGCGATCAGGAGCTATCACCGCAGCCGCGGTGACATCGATCGCAACGTTTGCCTGATTCCATCCTCAGCACACGGAACCAACGCCGCGTCCTCCACGATGGCGGGCATGAAGGTCGTTGTCGTTGCCTGTGACGATCGCGGTGATGTCGACATCGCCGACCTGAAGAACAAGACTGCCCAGTTTGCTGACGAGCTGGCAGCGATCATGGTCACCTACCCGTCCACGCATGGCGTATTCGAGCCCGGGATCGAAGAGATCTGCCGGATCGTCCACGCGGCCGGTGGTCAGGTGTACGTGGACGGTGCCAATCTCAATGCCCTGGTCGGATTGGCACGCCCGGCCGACTTCGGGGCGGATGTGTCCCACCTCAACCTCCACAAGACATTTGCGATACCGCACGGCGGGGGTGGACCGGGGGTGGGACCGGTTGCGGTCAGGGCCCACCTGGCCCCGTTTCTTCCCGGGAGGGGAGGCGGGTCGGTGGCGTCGGCGACCTGGGGGTCGGCCGGTGTCCTTCCTGTCTCCTGGATGTACATCCGAATGCTGGGCCCCGACGGACTTCGCACCGCATCAGCCTTAGCTCTGCTCAATGCGAATTACGTGGCCACTCGACTGTCGGATCATTATCCGGTCCTCTACACCGGGTCCACCGGACGGGTGGCTCATGAGTGCATCCTCGATCTGCACGCGATAACCCGGACATCGGGTGTCACTGCGGAGGACGTCGCCAAACGACTGACCGACTACGGGTTTCATGCACCGACGCTCAGCTTCCCGGTCGCGGGAACGCTCATGGTCGAGCCAACCGAGTCGGAATCGCTGTCCGAGTTGGACAGGTTCTGCGATGCCATGATCGCCATCCGCGAGGAGATCCGCAGTGTGGAAACGGGCGAGTGGCCACGGGACGACAACCCTCTCTGCAACGCTCCCCACACTGCGGCCGCGGTTTCAGCCGATGAGTGGGTGCACCCGTATTCGCGTACGGTGGCAGCTTTCCCACTCCCGGCGTTGAGGAGTCGTTCCTATTGGCCGCCTGTTGGTCGGGTAGATGGTGTGTTCGGAGACCGAAACCTCATGTGTTCGTGCCCTCCTTTGGAGTCATACGACTGAGTAGGGGATCGGGAAACATCCTTGACGCGACCAACGACTGCTGCGATCGTGATAGGGGCCGCGGGCCGATCGGCCATGGCGTTGATCGCAATCGAAAGAGGCCTCGAGCGTGCAATTCAAGGGGAGACTGCGCACACTCGACGACGACGGGAGCGGCATTCCCGTCGATCTGTCGCTTGATGACATCTATATCCAGCTGGACGCCGATTCGGACATGCTGGGCCGGTGGCGCATCGATGAGGTGGCTCTTGCGAGGAAGTCGAGCAATCGCTTCGATCTAGTCGTCGGCGGCGAGGTCTTCGAATTCCTTGCCGATGACGCCCTCGCCTTTGCCTATGAGGGCATGTCGTTTTTCTCGGAAGTCTCCGAAAAGCTCAACAAACAGTGGCGGTGGCGGCGACGCAAGCCAGCTGTGGCGCCGTCGCAGACCCCCGACCAGGCGGCAGCAAAACCGACCTCCGCCCGACACAGGGCCGAGAGCGTGCCTACAGCGGATGCGACGCTGGCCGGGGTCGAGCCCAAATCGGTGGCCGCAGCGCCAGCCCCGGCTCGTCGGCTCGAACCTGTCTCCGACGTTGAACCCGAAACGGCTCCCGAGCCCGCGGCACCCATGGAGCCCGAGCCCCGACCCCCAGTAGAGGTTGAACCTGAACCCGAGCCAGAACCGGTCACTGCGCGTGCCGAGCTGGTGGAGGAGGCCGAGTCCCAGCCTGAAGCAGCGGTTGAACCAGAAACCGTGTCCGAACCCGAGTCGGAGAGGATCGAGTTGGAATTCCGTCCCGTTCCCGTCCCGAGCGGTCGGCCCGTTGCCGCGGAACCGACGACGGAGGATGAAGAGCCCGTTGCCGTCGACATAGCCGGGCTCGACCAGGAGTCCAGCCAGGAACCCGTGGTGGCTGAGGCTGAACCCGAGCCGACGGTTGTGGTCGAATTCGAGCCGGAGTTCATGGTTACGGTGGATTCCGAGCCGGAGCCGGTACCCGAGCCGGTGGTTGTGGAGGTCGAGTCGGAGACGGAACCCGAGCCGGAACCGGAGCCGGTGGTTGTGGA
>JBFJTO010000008.1:0-15365 GCA_041625295.1 Acidimicrobiia bacterium
CATCGCCGCCGAGGTATACGACGGCAAATACCACAGTGTCGACTCTGACGAGCTGTCGTTTCGAATGGCGGGCATCCAGGCCGTAAAAGCGGCAATAGCCTCTGTTGGGCCCGTTCTGTTGGAACCCATCATGAAGATGACCGTCCGGACGCCCGAGGACTACACCGGCGACATCATGGGAGACATCAACAGCAAGCGAGGACGAGTATTGGGAATGGACAGTGATGGCTCGCTTCGTGTCATTACTGCCCTGGTGCCCATGGGAGAGGTTCAGAGATATGCAATCGACCTTCGGTCCATGACAAGTGGAAGAGGTTCGTTTGAGCTGGAGTTCGATCATTACGACGAGATGCCCCAGCATGACGCCCAGCGGGTGATCACGGCATCCCGGCAAGAGGACGATTGAGAGACGACTGAGAGAAGGGACGCAATTCATGGACCACGCAAAGGTGACAGTTGGCGACAAGACGCTCGAGCTACCCATCCGGGAGGCCGTCGAGGGATCGTCGGGAATTGACGTCTCCAACCTCCGCGCCGAACTCGGCCTGGTTGCGCTCGATCGGGGTTTCGGCAACACCGCCGAAGGTGCAAGCTCGATCTCTTTCATCAACGGCGAAAAGGGCATCTTGCGGTATCGGGGCTATCCGATCGAGCAACTCGCCGAGCATGCCACGTTCCTCGAAGTCGCATACCTGCTGAACTACGGCGAGCTTCCGACCAAAGAGGAGTTGGACGGCTTCGAGCACTCGATCACCTACCACTCGCTGCTCCGCGAAGACATGAAGCATCTCTTCGAGGCGTTTCCCCACGATGCCCACCCGATGCAGATTCTGGCGTCGGCGACCTCGGCGTTGGGCACCTACTACCCCGAGTTCCTCGACCCGCTCGACCCGACCACGGTGGACCTGAGCGCCCGTCTGCTCATGGCCAAGATGCCGACGATGATCGCCTGGTCGTACAAGTACCGGGCCCATCAGCCCTATGTGTACCCGACCAACAAGCTCGACTATCCGTCGGATTTCATGCACATGATGTTCTCGGTGCCCACCGAGTCCTACGTAATCGATCCAGCGGTGGCGCAAGCCCTCAACGTCCTGCTCATCCTTCACGCCGATCATGGACAGAACTGTTCGGCGTCGGCGGTCAGATTGGTCGGATCCGGGCAGGCCAACATCTTCTCGTCGATCGCGTCGGGCATCCACGCCCTCTCCGGACCGCTCCACGGCGGCGCCAATCAGCGGGTGCTGGAGATGCTCAAAGAGATCGTCAGCGATGGCGGAGACGTGTCCAAATACGTACTCAAAGCCAAGGACAAGGACGACCCCTTCCGTTTGATGGGATTCGGCCACCGCGTCTACAAGAACTTCGATCCCCGCGCCCAGATCATCAAGACCCACGCGGCCGAGGTCCTCGACAAGCTCGGCATCGACGACCCACTCCTCGACGTTGCCCGTCAGCTCGAGGATGTTGCGCTCTCCGACGACTACTTCATCGAGAAGAAGCTATATCCGAACGTGGATTTCTACTCGGGCATCCTCTACAGGGCGATGGGCTTTCCTACAGACATGTTCACGGTTCTGTTTGCTCTTGGCCGCCTCCCGGGATGGCTGGCCCAGTTCCGCGAGCTGTCTCTGGATTCCTCGGCGAGGATCTTCCGGCCACGCCAGCTCTATGTCGGCAAGCCGGAGAGGCAATTCATTCCCATGGATCAGCGCTGATCTAGATGTCGGGGACGTCCTCGAGATAGACGTCGCCGACCTGAGCGCCCGTCACGGCATCGATCTCGACCAGGCCTCGGCGGATCGGCGGCTCCTCAGGGGAGTACACGATCACCTGCCAGCGCGGACGCGCTCTCAAACCCGAAAAGGAAATCGCCGCCGAGGCGTGTCCAACGACGAATGGGACCGCGCCGGCTGCTCTGTCCAGCGCCTGCGTCTGATCGATCCCCAACTCCCAGGCTGCAGCCAGGTGCCAAAGGGAAAGGCCAACCAATACCGCCGCCACCGCGAGATACATAGAGTCGACCGTGAGTGCCGGCCAGACGAGCAGCGCAGCGAAAGCCAAGTAGATGAGACCGCTGAGCCTCCTCCTGCGGGGGTCAGGAAACACGTATGCGAACGACTGGCCGGAGTCCAGTTCTTCGGGTACGCCAACCTCCGCCGCCACATCGTCAGGAATGCGGATACCGTCGGTCAAAGGGAAGGCGCCTCGGCCTCGGACGCCAACGATGAACCGGCCTCGGCGATGGGCACCCCCCGCCGCTCGGTGTCTTCGCCATAGCGCCGCAGACCAACGGTTCGGTTCTTGACGTCGTTGTCGCCGACGACCATCACGGCCGGCACTTTCTGTGTGAGTGCCCGTCGGATCTTCTCTCCGACGGTTTCGCCGGTGGTATCGATCTCGACTCTGAGTCCCAGGCTCCTCAGCTCGCCGGCCACCTCTGTCGCATAGCCGGCATGGCGGTCCGCCACAGGGATGATCTCGGCGTGCACGGGGGCAAGCCAGAAAGGAAACGCCCCCGCATAGTGCTCGAGGAGCACCCCGAAAAAGCGCTCGATCGATCCTGCCTTGGCGCAGTGGATCATCACCGGGCGCTCAGAGACATTGCCTGCACCCGCATACTCGAGGTCGAACCGCACCGGGAGAGAGAAATCGACCTGGATGGTGGAGACCTGCCAGCGTCTTCCGATGGCGTCCTTGACGTGGACATCGATCTTCGGACCGTAGAAGGCGGCTTCCGCCTCGGCCACCCTGAACGGTATGGCGGCATCGACGAGGGATGACCGCAGCGACTCGGTTGCTTCGTCCCAGAGGTCGAGTTCGCCCATCCACTTCTCCGGGTCCCTGGTGGACAGATCCGCCTCGAAATCTTCGAAACCGAAATGACGAAGCCAGGTCAACACGAATTCGAGGTGCATGGCCAGCTCTGCCGCCAATTGATCACGGCGACAGAAAGTGTGCGAGTCGTCCTGAGTGAATCCTCGGGCGCGAAGAATTCCATGGATCACTCCCGACCGCTCGTAGCGATAAACCCCGCCCAACTCGGAAAGGCGCACCGGCAGCTCCCGATAGGACCGGCCCCGGCTCTTGTAGATCAAGACGTGAAACGGACAGTTCATCGGTTTGACCCGGTAGTTGTCGCTTCCGTCGACCTCGATGGCCGGGTACATGTTTTCGGCATAGAAATCGAGGTGTCCCGAGGTCTCCCAGAGAAGTTCCTTTGCGAGGTGTGGCGAGAACACGAACTCGAAACCGAAGTGCTCGTGCACGAGCCGTGAGTGGTCTTCGATCAGCTTGCGAACCATTCCCCCCTTGGGGTGCCACACCACCAAACCCGACCCGAGCTCTCTCGGAAACGAGAAGAGTTCGAGTTCTGGGCCCAGCTTGCGGTGGTCCCGCCGTTCCGCCTCTTCGAGACGATGCAGGTACTCGTTGAGCGCTTTCGACGACTCCCAAGCCGTCCCATAGATGCGCTGCAACTGGGGCCGATTCTCGTCACCGCGCCAGTAGGCGCCAGCCGTTCTCAGAAGCTTGAAGGCCTTGAGCCGACCGGTGGAAGGCAGATGGGGTCCGCGGCACAGATCGACGAAACCGTCGTTGCGATACAACGTGACATCTTCACCGGGCGTGACCTCGCTCGGTTCGACGCTCTCGATGATCTCCCGCTTGTAAGGGTGCGATGCGAAGATCTCGAGAGCTGCGCTCCTGTCCACGGGCTGGCGGACAAAGGCTTGATCAGCGGCGATTATCTCGGTCATTCGCGTCTCGATCTCATCGAGGTCCTCGGGCGTGAATGAGCGACCGATCTCGAAGTCGTAGTAGAAACCGTCTTCGATTGCCGGACCGATCGCAAAGGTTGCACCCTCGTGCAAGGACAGCACAGCCTGGGCTAGCACGTGAGCCGCAGAGTGGCGGATGACGTGGCGGCCATCATCGGTGGTCTCCGTCACGATCTCGATGGCGCCACTGTGTGGAATCGGCCTGGTCAGATCGAAAAGAACGCCATCGAGTCTCACAGCAACCGCAGCATCGGCGAGACGTTTGCCGATCCCCCGGGCCACATCGAGTCCGGTGGCCCCCTCTGGATGTTCGACGGTGGAACCGTCAGGTAATTGAATCTCTAGAACCATGACTTTGAATCGCTAGCCTGTGTAGGAGGGAACCAGGCTACATAGGTTTTTAGACCCCACCGCCCGTATTTGACCGACCAGGAAGGAAGCGCCGACGATGGACGAACGCGAAATAGCGGCCGCTCTGGCCCCAACCGCGACCGTCAAGGAATTGTCGGCGAAACAAAACCGTTCTTTCCGGCTTTTGGAAGAGTCGGGAGCGTCGTCGGTTGTGAAGGTCTACTCGACGACGGCGAGAGAACGCCGCGAGCGGCACGCTATCGAAGCCCTCGCCGGCGTCGAAGGCGTTCCGGTGATCATCGAGCGGGGAGCAACCGAAGGTACTCCCTGGATTCGTTTCGCCGACGCAGGCTCGTGGAGTCTGGCCACCCTTCCCCGGAATCTCGATGTCGTCAAGCGTGCCGGCTCAGTCCTCAAAGCGCTGCACACTGCAAACGTCTCCATCACCAACCTCGACAGCGGAATCGACGGCGACTACGTGGCCACACATCTCAAGTCCACACTCGATCGTCTCGAGCGATTCCGGAGACGACTCAACATCCCTGCAGACGTTCTCGCTCGCGCCAAAGTCGCCTCATCCGAGCCGCCTTCGGGTGCGCCTGTGCCTGTGCACACACGTCCGGTACCCGAGAATTTCCTGGTCTCTGATCGAGGCGCGGTGACTCTCATCGACTGGGAGTGGGCCACTTTGGCGCCGCCGGAGTGGGATCTCAGCATGGCCACGTGGCGGTTCTCCAAGGAGATCGGTCAGGACGCCGCCGATGCCCTCCTCGAGGGGTACGGAGCGACGTTCACCGCCATTCGCCTCAAGCCGTGGATCACCTATCACGCCTCCACGATGCTGCTCGAGGCAGCCGAGAACCGAGAAGGAAGGCTCGGGGACCTCGGCTATCTCGTCGATGATTTCGCCGAATCCGTCCGCTGAGATCGCGAAATCCACCAATCGGGGCTCCAACCGAAATACTCTCGCAGCACCAACACGAGGAGGATTGTGCTGGAGGTCATTCGGAAGGATTCGACAAGGTGGTGGACGAATCGCGAGGAACCGTCCGTCGTTCTCTTTGGCGACGACCTTCCATGCCCATGGTGTCGGGCAGCGACAGGTGAAGACGACGCTCGCTGCCCATCGTGCGGTCACCGTTTCGGCTGAACCAACCAGATTGCCCTTCGATTGGGTCGGCGGGTCAGCCTGCAGATTGACGACGCCCCGTGAGGCTCTCCGACTCCCCGGCAGTCTTTTTCCCGTCCGTTCCTAAGCTGCCCGACGAATGAGCTCGATCGGACTGATACTCGGTGGGGGCGGAATCACCGGGGCCGCATATGAAATGGCCGCCCTTCTGGCTATCGAGATGGCCACAGGATGGAATCCCAATGATGCCGAGGTCGTGATAGGGACGTCGGCCGGCGCATATGTGACGGCCCTTGTGCGCAACCAGGAGCTCGACCTCGACTCCCTCGTCAAGCCAGGTGAGACCCGAGAGGATGTCGCCGACCGGATCGCCAGGCACCTCTTCGTGAAACAACCCGGCGTTGATCTCGGCTCCTGGATGAGAAACGGACTGCTCAGAAGCGTTCGCCACCCCGGACTCACAGCCTTGCTCGGGTCGCCGGCGCCGTTCACCGCCGCCGGAATGGCCGAATGGGTGAGAAGTCTGGTCGGCCCTGATGCTGAGTCATGGCCATCGCGGCCCACGATCATCACAGCTTTCGACATCCGTGCCGGACGGCGCGTCGCCTTTGGCAGCGAAGGCGCTCCCGACGTGTCGATTGCCGATGCCGCGGCTGCGTCGGCGGCAATACCCCTCGTGTTCCGTCCATACCGGATCGATGGCGTCGAATACGCCGACGGCGGCGTCGTCTCGGGCACCCATGCCGATCTGATTCTCGGGAGCCCCCACCCTCTCGACCTCGTGTTGATCCTTGCACCCATGGCCGCAGATCGCGAACGAGATGGAGCCCGGATGTACGAGAGGATCTTCGACCGGGTGGGCCGATCGGCTCTCTCCGAAGAACTGACAACTGTTCGACGAGTGTGGCCAGACACCGAGATCCTCGTGATGAGACCCTCTCCCCCGGTACTTGCCGCAATGCGGCCCAACCCGATGGATGTCAAGGCAGCAGTTCCATCCTTCATACGGACGTTGATCCAGATGCGACGCACCTTGGCGCGGGACGAAGTGTGGCGGACCCTCAGTCTTCACCTGGGAACGACACGAGTCTGATCACTGGCGCTCGTACACGTGGGCATTCTCGATGAAGGCTCGAACCGTCAGTTTCGCTTGGGCCTCAGCGAGTCTGGGTGGAAACACCAGATAGGCAGCCACGGCACCGATGAGACACATCACCGCCGCGATCGAGAATGCGAGTGGGAAGTTGCCGAGATCGCCCAACCAACCCCCCAGAATCGGGAACGCGATGCCACCGGCGCCGTAGGCCAGAAATACCCACGGATAGTTTCCACCGACTGCCTTGTTTCCGAACTCGTCTGCCGTCAACGCAGGGAACAATGCGAAGTTTCCGCCGAAGTTGAAGCCGATCAGGGTCGCCGCGAGATATAGCGAGATCCTGTTGCCGGCCATCACGGTGAAGCCAAACAGAAGCACTCCCTGGCTGCCTGTGAGGATGACCACCGACAGTTTGCGTCCCAGCCTGTCCGAGACGAGACCCCAGACGATTCGACCCACCCCGTTGGCGAGGCTGAAGAACACGGCCATGGCCGTTCCTGCAATTGCACTGGCTTCCGAAGCCGAGACACCGGCAGCCGTGAGCGCTTCGATCGGATATAGCTTCATGAGCCCGATCGACATGAGTCCCGCCCCCGCCGAGACCGCGAACGTGAGCGAGATGAGATGGAATTGCGGGGTCCGCAGCATCTCCCGCCATGTGAAGTTGTCGCCGCCAGCGCCCACCGCCTGCGACTCGACGTACCCGGCCGGGCGCCAGCCAAGCGGTGGCATATTCATGAACAGCCCACCCGACACCACCAGGACCGCAAAAGCGATGCCGTATGACACGAAGGTCCCACCAAGTCCGATGTTGTCCAGTAGATGACCCCATTCGCCGGCAATTTTGATCCAACCCAGAGCACCAAACCCGAATCCAGCAACCGCCAAACCGGTGATCAGGCCTTTCTTGTCTGGAAACCAGCGCATTCCGACCGCGATCGGAACCACATATCCAAAACCAATTCCGGCTCCTCCGACCAGTCCGATTCCGAGTAGAAGAGCCCAGAAGTTGCTACCGCCACTGACACCTGCGATGACGTAGCCGATCCCGAGCGTGGATCCTCCGAGCATCGCCAGCTTGCGTGGCCCCCAGCTCGGAAGCCGTCGACCCGCGAACACCATCGTGGCTGCAAACGACGCAAGCCCGAGGCTGAAGACGATCTGGGTCTGCAGCTTCGACCAGCCTGCTGCGATCAGATCAGGCGTAAAAACGGACCATGCGTAAATAGCACCCAGACAAAACTGAATGACAACTGCACCGGCGACAACCGGCCACCTCTTGACCTTCAACGATTTTCCCTTTCAAAGCTCGACCCTGCAACGTATCGGCACAGCGTGCCCGGGCTAGAGGTCGAAGGGCTGTCAATGAGGGCCAAAGGGAGTCAACTGCGAATAACAACGACTGTTGTGGCGTTGTGTCCATGCGATGCCCGACCAACCCAACCACACCGGGTCCGCACTCAAGGCGATGTGGCTCATCGCATTGGCGCAGCTGTTGGTTCTCTCGCTGTGGTTCTCCGCCTCTGCTGTCTCGCCCGCACTCGAAGTGGCCTGGAAGTTGACACCCTCACAAGTTCCGTTGCTGACACTCGCTGTTCAGTTGGGATTCGTCGTCGGTGCCCTCACATCCGCTGTGTTCAACCTTCCGGATGTCGTGGCAACCCGCAGGCTGTTCTCCGCATCAGCTGTCGGCGGGGCTCTGGTGAATTTGGCTCTGTTGGCGCTTGGCGAAGGCGACCTGTGGAAAGTCATCGCTCTCAGATTCCTCACGGGAGTGGCCTTGGCGGGCGTATATCCAGTGGGCATGAAGGCCATCGCCGGATGGTTCCGGGAACGGCGCGGCACCGCTCTCGGCGTGCTCGTGGGAGCGTTGACCCTGGGCAGCGCCCTACCCCAACTGGTTCGCGGCATCGGACTCCCCTGGCAGGAGGTGCTCGCCACGGCTTCTGCTCTCGCTTTGGTCGGGGCGCTGATCATGAGGCTGGTTGGCGATGGACCCCACGAGGTGCCTCCGGGAAGTTTCTCCCTGCGGCACATGGGTCGAGTTCTCAGAAACCGCGGGTTTCGTCTCTCCACGGCGGGGTACCTGGGACACATGTGGGAGTTGTACGCCATGTGGGCCTGGATCTGGGCATATGTGGCCGCATCGACGGCGGCAGCCGGCCAGCAGGTGAACACGCCTCTTCTTGCCTTTCTGGCCATCGCCGCCGGAGCGCCGAGCGCCTGGTATGCGGGCCGAGTCGCCGATCGATCGGGGCGGGCACTCACGGCGGGCATCGCATTGTCCGTTTCGGGAGCGGCGACTCTGATGACACCGATCGTGTTTGGCAGATCTCTCTTCTTGCTCATATTCCTGCTCGCGATTTGGGGAGGAACGGTGGTCGCAGACTCCGCCCAGTTCTCAGCAATCGTCACCGAGACCGTCGACGGCGACCTCAGGGGTACGGCTCTGACTCTCCAAACTGCACTTGGCTTCCTGCTCACGCTTGGCAGCGTCTGGCTGGTTCCTTACATCGCCGGGTTGACCTCCTGGCGATGGGCCTTTCTCGCTCTAACAGCCGGCCCTGCGGTGGGAGTGCTGGCAATGGCCCGGCTCCACGACACCGAGCGGGCCGTCGTGGCAGTTGATCATGACTCCATCCTCTAGTCAAAGGTCGGCCCCGGGCGGGATCGTGCACCCAAATGAGAGGATCGGAGTCGCGCTGCCAAGGAAGACGAGTGCCAGTGGCTGATGGCCAGCGTGGCCGACTCTCGTCGGCCACCAACCCGATCTCCGGCCATGTCTGAGCCGGCTCCGTCCCGTAACGGGCTCAACCGCCTCATGGCCCGGGTTCTGAGAACGCCTGGGCTGCAGAGATGGGTGGGACGGTCGATTGCAATGATCAGTTTCACGGGACTTCACACCGGCAGGGTCTACTCGACACCTGTTGGATACGCCCGAATTGGCTCCCGGGTGGTGATTCTCACTCGTCGGTCTCGGCGTTGGTGGCGCAACCTGGTTCCGACCGCTCCGATCCAGTTGAGGTTGGCGGGGCGGATTCATCATGGACGAGCCTCGGCACACATCGGGAGACGAGAAGATCTGGATCTCGTGTCGGATTTTCTTGACCGAAGACCATTAGATGCTCGCGGCTATGGAGTTCCAACCGGATCCGATGGACGACCGGATTCAAAGACTATCCAAGCTCTGCTCCCAAATCTGGTGGTGATTTCGGTCGACCTGAACGATCCAGCGCCGCGATAGGCTCGGTTGCATGAGTAAAGCAACCGGCACCGTGACCACGATCATGCACGACACGGTCGACCTGGACGGTGCCGTTGCGTTCTGGACCCTTGTCCTTGGTTTGGAGGTCCTGCAGCGCGACGATCGATACGCCTACCTCTCTCGGATTTCGCCTGACGGTCCCCACCTCTCGTTTCAGCTCGTACCCGAAGCGAAGTCAGTGAAGAACCGGATCCACCTCGACGTCCGGGTTCAAGACCGGCAGGCTTTCTGCGCCTGGATCATCGAGTTGGGTGGCACCATGATCGCCGAACACCAGGAAGGCGCTTTCCCGACGTGGAACGTGATGGCCGACCCGCAGGGCAACGAATTCTGCGTTTACGCCCCCAAAGTCGACTAACCCTCTCAGAGCGATATCGTCACCTCATGTCCGACCGCGACGCATTCCAGAGATCTCTCGACGAGTACAGGTTCGAGGAGGCTCGGTCACGGGTCGAGGCGGCACCGCCCGACCAACGCCCCGAGTTGGCGGAGGCAGTCGAGTCCAGCATGCGAGCGGCGGCCAGGCGGGCGAGCGAACTCAAAGAGCGGATAATCGCGCTCGGAGAGAAAGAGCATTATCGAGAACTGATGGCGATCGAAAGTGACCCCGCGACCGCGAGATTGCTCGACCTTCTTGCGGCCCCGGCTCGCCAGCGCACCGAGATCTACCTACGGGAAGCGGCGCATTGGGCGGAAAAGCAGGTGGAGATCAACGCCCGGCGCCTCGTCGATGCCAGGGAGGCCATCAATGCTCTCGATGCAAAGCTCGGAAAGGCAATCCTCCACCGCGTTGACGACGGATTCTTGTCGGCAAGCGGCGTCGAGGAGCGGGATCTCCTTCTGATCGACCTGGAAGCGCTCACGATGGATCTCGAAGAGATAACTGCCACAGCCGACGACGTTCTTTCCTCCGAAAGACCCAATCGACCCTGGTGGAAGCGGTCGTAGGGCATGATCGGGACTCCCGATCAAAGGTCGGTTGCCTCGACCGGGTTGCGGGCCGGAAGGGTCAGTTCGAAGACTGTTTCATCTCCTATCCGCCTGTAGCCCAGGTCGCCGCCCATGTATCTGGCCAGATGGCGTGACAAGTTGAGCCCCAGCCCGACCGATTCGGTATGGCCGGTTGTACCCCCGGTCGTCCAGTAGGGCTCGAAGATGTGTGGTTCGTCCTTGACCTTGACACCGGCGCCATGATCGATGACCTGAAGGCTCGACCAATCCGGGTCTGCGCAAACGCGGATTCGAACTGGCCCGGCACCATGCCTCACCGCATTGGAAACCATGTTTCGAACTATCTGCCGAACCCGGCCCCGATCCGCCCAAGCCCACACACCCTCCCCGTCCACCGCCACCTCGTTGCCGTCGAGATCCACCGTCGTAAGGGACGCCGCCGCCTCCACTGCCAGATCAATCAGCTGTGGAGCCACGGCAAGATCCCCGATGTCGGCCCGCACCGACGCCAACAGGTCCTCGACGATGCCCGTCATCTGCCGGCTGGTGGCTGCGATCATCGTCGCCATCTCAGCGGCCTCAGGTGAGAGCTCATCGCGTCTGGCATCGAGGATATCCGAGAACCCGACGACGGCAGTCAGCGGGGTTCGCAATTCGTGGGAAACAGAGGCGATCAACTTCGACTTGAGATCGGACAGTTCGATGGCCGCTCGACGGGCCTCTTCTCGGTCAGTGACGTCCGTGTAGGCGGCGGCGATCCGTCCGAAATCGGGCAGCCCCCCGCTGCGGGGCACGATGAACCTTCCTTCGACTCGCCTTTCCTCGCCATCTGGCTTGGTCACCACACCCTCGTAGCTCTGATGCAAGGATCCGCTGGCAAGGCCCCCAAGGACCGCAGCCACGACGGCGGCGCCGGCCTCGATCCGCGGCACACGCGACAGAGTGCCGGTGAGTGCGGAACGATCGGCGCCAAACAACTCGGTGGCGGCCTCGTTGGAGGTAATCACCCTGGTCAGGGAGAGAATCGTCTCGAGTTGATCGGGGTGGCTCTCCAGATAGGAGGCCATGTCATCCCCTGCCTCCGCCACGAGATTTCGCGTCATTTCGAACGCCTCGGTCGCATCGATCATTTGAAGGGCGATCGGCGAGAAGTCGAACAACGACTCGAACCGGTCTTTTGCGACTTCGAGGGATAAGCGGGCCGCACGACCCCCGGTCACGTCTTCGACCACACCCCGCAGCTCGCCGGTCTCCGGCTCCAGGCGCACCCAGATCTTGCCGGGAAACTCGCTTCCGTCGAGGCGTGTCAGCTCCGCCTCGAAACCGTCGACTTTGCCCATTCGAACCAGAGTTTCGATGAGTCCGGCACGGTCCAGGTTGGATTGCCAGAGCACCCGCTCGTCGCTGTCCAATGCCGCGTCAAGGGATTCGAATCCGAACATGGCCAGATAGGCATCGTTGGCCGATCGGAGGCGCCCATCGATGGAGGCGATGAAGACACCGAGGGGTACATCCCATACAGTTCGCGCCCGGGAAACGGCCTCTGCTTCGATGCGCTTCTCCGATGCCCGCAGAAGGAAGATCGACGACCCGAGAC
This sequence comes from Acidimicrobiia bacterium, assembly GCA_041625295.1. GTDB lineage: Bacteria > Actinomycetota > Acidimicrobiia > Spongiisociales > ZC4RG35 > JBFGRR01. The sequence continues at coordinate 12,169 of JBFJTO010000008.1, forward strand.
CAACCAGCATCACTGCCATTCCGAACGGTATCGCTCGGGCCGCGACTGGTATGCCCTCCAGTTCGACCACACCGATCGGCACGATGAGACCGGCGACTTCGATCGCCGAGACCGCAGCGGCGGGCGAATGTGCAAATAGGGAAGGATCAGCGCCCTTTCCAATGACCACGCGAACCGATTCGGGCAGGAACCCGAGGGATATGTCATCGTCGACGACTGGACGAAGAGGCACCACTCCTGCCAGCACGCTCGCTTCTGTGCCGATCGGAACGGTTATCAACACGGCTTCGGCAGCCGGATCGAATGTCACGGTCTCAGCACCGGTTGGGATAGTGGTCGACAACAAAGCCGCGTATCGGTGGGGACACTGATGACACAGATCGACCTGCCGACCGTTCTCGACCAGCACCAGCGAGTCGAAGGCTTGACCGAGGTTTACGCCGAGCGAAACCAGGGCTTCACGGGAAGCCATGTCGGCTGCAAGCCGTCCCGATTCCTTCAGAGATGACACGGCCCCGGCCAGCACCCGGGTCTCGGTGGCAGCCACGACGCCAGCATGATGGCTTGCCACCCCTGCGGCCTCCTCGGATAGTGAGTGCCACCAGGTTGCTCCGGTTGCCACTGCGGCCACCAATCCCACCAGGAGCACTGCCAGTGCAGGTCGGTACCTCAGAACGCGGTGAAAGATCGACGACACTTTCTGTATCACGGTATGAGCGACCCCCTCCAAGTCCACTGAGCTATCGACAGCCGCGCCCGACCGCTTGAGCCTGAACTGTTGGCGCCGACGGTAATCTCATCCGGTTGTGTCCACCAAGAACCACACGTCACGAGATCGAACGCGCCGCCCCGCCGCGCCCGGCCGCGTCCTTCTGGCATCGCTGGGAGCGCTTGGTGTGGTGTTCGGGGACATTGGGACCAGCCCTCTGTATGCGTTCAGGGAGACATTCGTCGCGGCCGACGGCCTTGCAGTCAATCCGGAGAGCGTGTTCGGCATCCTCTCCCTGATGTTCTGGTCCCTCACCTTGATCGTTTCAGTGAAGTACCTGGTATTCGTCATGCGTGCCGACAACGATGGCGAAGGCGGGATCCTGGCGCTGACAGCCCTGGCGACCAGGGTCAAGCGGTTGACTGCCAAGAACCGAGGGGTTCTCCTTGCCGTAGGTCTCTTTGGCACGGCGCTCCTGTACGGCGATGGTGTGATAACGCCCGCGATCTCGGTCCTGTCGGCGGTGGAAGGTCTCGAGGTGTTCGCACCCGATCTCAGGATGCTCGTCGTCCCGGTGGCCACGTTGATCATTGTGGGCCTATTCCTCATCCAGCGGAAAGGCACTGCGACGGTCGGTGCTCTCTTCGGGCCGGTGATGATCGTTTGGTTCCTCTCTCTAGCGATCCTGGGTACCTCACAGATCGCCCACCATCCGGCAATTCTTGGGGCGGTGAGTCCCCATTTCGCACTCGGCTTCATGCTGCGGCGACCCGGATTCGCATTCCTGGCGCTCGGGGCGGTCTTCCTGGTCGTGACCGGCAGCGAGGCCCTGTACGCCGATATGGGCCACTTTGGAAGGAGCCCGATCCGGTTGGGATGGTTCACCCTGGTATTTCCATCCCTGATCCTCAACTACTTCGGCCAGGGTGCCCTGCTGATCGCGAATCCAGAAGCCATCACGAACCCCTTCTTCGCCCTGGCCCCGTCATGGGCGCTGGCACCCCTGATTCTGCTGGCCACGATGGCCACGGTCATCGCTTCGCAAGCGCTGATTTCGGGCGCCTTCTCCCTCACGATGCAAGCCGTACAACTCGGTTACCTGCCCAGGTTGAACATCGACCACACATCTCCGCGTGAGTTCGGCCAGGTGTACATCGGGTCGGTCAACTACGCACTGATGGCAGCATGCGTCGGAGTGGTCTGGACCTTCCGCTCTTCCACCAATCTCGCAGCGGCGTATGGCGTCGCCGTGACGACAACCATGGTGATCACGACCTTTCTCCTCTACATGGTCATGCTGGAGATCTGGAACTGGCCCAGGCTTGCTTGCATCTCGGTCACCGCTGGGTTTCTGGTGATAGACCTCTCCTTCTTTGCCGCCAACATTCTCAAGGTCCCTGAGGGCGGATGGTTCCCACTGGTCATCGCTCTGCTGGTATTCACGATCTTCTCCACCTGGAAGAAGGGGAGCTCAGTCCTCGCGTCCGAGATCAAGAGGGCGGAGCTCCCGATCGAACGATTCATCGGCTCGATAATCCAACATCCTCAGCAGCGCATACCCGGCACGGCCGTGTATCTCTTCTCCGACGTCGGAGCCACACCGCCGGCGTTACTTGCCAATCTCAAACACAACGGGGTGATCCATGAGACCATTCTTCTCGTGGCGGTGCTATGGGCTCCAACCGCGCGGGTTCCGCAAGCGGTTCGATCCACCGTTCACGACCTCGGTGAGGGCTTCCATCAGTTGGTGGTCCAGTACGGGTTCTTCGAGAGGCCGAATCTGCCCCAAGCTCTCGCCAACATCGTGACCCGACGGTTCGGCTTCGACCCGACCAGCGCCTTCTACGTGCTCGGCAAGGAGTCGATCATCTCTGGAGCGGGTGAATTGGCGGCGTGGCGGGCTCACCTATTCGCCGTGATGCATCGCAATGCGTCCAGCGCGGCCAGATTCTTCGGTTTGCCCAATGATCGGGTGATCGAAGTTGGCGTTCAGGTCGAGATCTAGCGCGCCCGCCAGATTCATCTTCCCGATACGTCTTCCACCCCTATCACGCCATCGAGACCGGACAGGAGTGCCCGCACGGTATCGGCGTGACTCCGATCGACGATGAATGTCACGTCGATCGACCCGTCATCGGCCATGCGTACATCACACTCTCGCGAGCGCTCGTCCACACCTGACAGCACGCTCAAAGTGTCCCCCAGCGCGCGTGAGCTTGCCAGCGCCACCCTGATCCTGGACGCCTTTCGCTCTGATCGCCGCTGCATCGACGCTTCCACCAAGGACAGCCCGTTGAGCGTCACAGCCGCTAGAGCGGTGGCACCAAGGGCCGGAAGCACATCGCCCGCGCCCGCGACGACACCGATTGCGGCAACGACCCACAGCCCCGCAGCTGTGGTGAGTCCCCGCACGGACATGCCATGGCGGAATATCGCGCCCGCCCCCAAAAAGCCGATTCCGGTGACAACCGCCGCCGCCATTCGGGAC
>JBFJTO010000009.1:0-14688 GCA_041625295.1 Acidimicrobiia bacterium
ACACCAGATCATCGACCAGCTGAGCAGGCAGGAAATCCGAGTCGTTGGGCATGACCACTCGAATCCGCTTGAGCATCTGACGAACGATCATTTCGATGTGCTTGTCGTGGATCTCGACGCCCTGTGAGCGGTAGACCTCTTGTACCTCGTCGACGAGGTACTGCTGGGTAGCTCTGACACCCCGGATGTCGAGAACTTCCTTGGGATCCAAGGGACCCTCGGTCAGCTGGGCCCCGGGTTCGATGACATCGCCGGTGCTGACTCGCAACCTGGCACGGCGCGACACCGGATACTCGATGACACCGTCTTTGGTCTCGATGGCCACCCTGCGGCCTTCGGCATCCTCGACCACCTTGGCGGGACCGCCGTATTCAGCCATCGTCGCCTTGCCCTTGGGAGTCCTCGCCTCGAACAGCTCGACGACGCGGGGCAGGCCGTGAGTGATGTCCTCACCCGCCACACCTCCGGTGTGGAAAGTCCTCATGGTCAGCTGCGTTCCCGGCTCACCAATCGACTGGGCAGCCATGATCCCGACGGCTTCACCGATCTCGACCTCTTTGCCGGTGGCGAGAGAGAGCCCGTAGCAGGCCTTGCACACGCCGTAGATGGCGTCGCACGTGAGCACCGATCGCACCCGGACGGTGCCCAGCTCCGCTGCCACCGAGGCAATCGCGTTGAGCGCCTTGGTACCGATGATGGTTCCCGCCCGCAACGACTTGCCTTCAGATGTCTTGACGAGCTTGCGTTCCACCCTGAGGTCGTCGGCAAGGCTGCGTCCGAACACCCGGGATCGGAGGTTGCGGATCGGCTGACCGCGGCCATCGACCACGGTGATCTTGATCCCCTTGTCGGTCTCGCAGTCTTCGTCGCGAATTATGACCTCTTGGGAGACATCGACGAGACGCCGGGTCAGATAACCCGAGTCCGCGGTCCGCAGAGCCGTGTCAGCCAATCCCTTGCGGGCACCGTGGGTCGAGATGAAGTACTCGAGCACGGAGAGGCCCTCGCGGAAGTTGGCGATGATCGGCCGATGGATGATCTCACCCTTCGGGTTGGCTACCAGACCACGCATGCCGGCGATCTGGCGCAACTGCATGATGTTTCCGCGGGCACCGGAGCCAACCATCATGTCCACCGAATTGAACTTCTCGGTCTTCAGGTTGGCTTCCATAGCCTCCTTGACACGGTCGGTGGCCTCGGTCCAGATCTCGATCAGCTCCTGCTTCCTCTCGTTGTCGGTGAGGATGCCCTTCTGGAACTGAGTCTCGACTTTTGCGGCCCGACCTTCGTATTCGGCCACGATCTCGGGCTTGTTCGGCGGAGTCTTCACGTCGTCCAATGCGATGGTCAGACCCGCCTTGGTGGCAAATGCGAAACCAAGGTCCTTTATGTTGTCGAGGGTCTCGGCAACCTCGCTGCGAGGGAAGCGCTCGATGAGCACGTCCACGAGCCTGCCGATGTCCGACTTCACCACCACCGATTCGAGATAGGGGAAGCTCGCCGGCATGGCGGTGTTTATGAGCGCCCTGCCGTAGGTCGTCTCCGTGAGAGCGTCCCCATCGACGGGATTCTCGGGAAGGAGCTTTCCTATCGACTCTTTGAGATCGGCATGGAGGCTGGGATCGCCCGCGAGGGCGCCCACCCGCAGCTTGATCGGGGCGTGCACGGAGATCTGACGGGCGTCATAGGCCATCTCGGCCTCCGCAAGCGAGCCAAAGATCCGACCTGCACCCCGAGCATCTTCGACGACCTCGGACAGGTAGTAGACGCCGATGATCATGTCCTGGGAAGGCGTGACGATCGACCGACCCGAAGCCGGGCGCAGCATGTTGTTGGTCGACAGCATCAGCACTCGGGCCTCGGCCTGGGCCTCGGCCGACAACGGCAGGTGGACCGCCATCTGGTCGCCGTCGAAGTCGGCGTTGAACGCCTCACAGACGAGCGGATGGATCTGTATCGCCTTGCCTTCGACCAGCACGGGCTCAAATGCCTGGATACCGAGACGGTGCAAGGTGGGAGCACGGTTCAAGAGCACGGGATGCTCCTGGATGACCTCACCGAGCACGTCCCAGACCTGGGGCCGGCGCCGTTCCACCATGCGCTTGGCGGACTTGATGTTCTGGGCAAGATCGAGATCGACGAGCCGCTTCATCACGAAGGGCTTGAAGAGCTCGAGCGCCATGATCTTGGGCAGACCGCACTGGTGCATCTTGAGCTGGGGTCCGACCACGATCACCGAACGGCCCGAATAGTCGACGCGCTTGCCGAGGAGGTTCTGGCGGAACCTGCCCTGCTTGCCCTTGAGCATGTCTGACAGCGACTTGAGGGCGCGATTACCGGGACCGGTCACCGCCCGGCCACGCCGCCCGTTGTCGAACAGCGCATCCACGGCCTCCTGAAGCATCCGCTTCTCGTTGTTGACGATGATCTCGGGGGCACCGAGGTCGAGAAGCCGCTTCAAGCGGTTGTTGCGGTTGATGACCCGGCGATAGAGGTCATTGAGATCGGAGGTTGCGAACCGGCCACCGTCCAACTGCACCATCGGCCGAAGATCGGGTGGGATCACCGGAACGGTCTGGATGATCAGGTCGGTGGGGTGATTCTTGCCTTCCGAAAAGGGCTTGACCACCTTCATTCGCTGGGTGGCGCGCTGCCGCTTCTGTTGCGAATTGGCGCTTAGGTCGTCGACCAGTCGCTGCATCTCGGCATCGAGGTCGACCCTCTTGAGGAGGTCCTTGACCGCCTCGGCGCCCATGCCTCCACTGAAGTAGGCGTTGTAGCGCTCGTAGATCTCACGCCACAGCTGCTCGGAGTCGACGAGATCCTTGGGTGTGAAGGTCCTGAACTGGTCGAAGGCATCGTTGATGAGGTCGATCTCGCGATCGGCGCGGTCCTGGCGATCCTTGATCTCGCGCTCCACCTCACGGCGGCGTGCGTTGATCTCCTGGGTCTTGGCTCCGCCTTCCTCCATGCGCCCGAGTTCGTCTTCGAGAGCTTCGAGACGGACCGACTTCCAGGTGTCGAACTCATCTTTGACGGCCTGGATCTCCAGACCCATGTTCTCTTCGAGTTCGGGGAGGTCTTTCTGGCGCTTGTCGTCATCGACAAACGTGATCAGATAGGCGGCGAAATAGATGACCTTCTCGAGTTCCTTGGGCGACATGTCGAGCAGGTATCCGAGACGGCTCGGCACACCCTTGAAAAACCAGATGTGAGTCACCGGCGCAGCCAACTCGATGTGGCCCATGCGCTCACGACGTACCTTGGAACGGGTCACCTCGACGCCGCAACGCTCGCAGATGATGCGCTTGTAACGGATCCTCTTGTACTTGCCGCAGTAGCACTCCCAGTCCCGCTGGGGGCCAAAGATGCGCTCGTCGAAGAGGCCCTCCTTCTCGGGCTTCAACGTGCGGTAGTTGATCGTCTCGGGCTTCTTGACCTCACCGTACGACCAGGAGCGGATTTGATCGCTGGAAGCGAGTGTGATCTTCAGTTCATCAAATATTTGGCGTGGCATGGATTCCCTTCTCAGGCGTCCATCTCAGGACGTTCGGGCCGTGACAGATCGATACCGAGAGACTCGTGTGGTCGGAAGGCGTCGTCTTCGAGTTCCCGGAGTTCGACCTCCTCGCCGGCAGCGAGCATCTCGACGCTCAGACACAGGCTCTGCATCTCCTTGAGCAGCACCCGGAACGACTCCGGAATGCCGGGCTCGGGGATGTTCTCCCCCTTGACGATTGCTTCGTACACCTTGACGCGACCCTGAACATCGTCCGACTTGATGGTGAGCACTTCCTGGAGTGCATAAGCGGCGCCGTAGGCTTCGAGAGCCCAGACCTCCATCTCGCCGAAACGCTGACCACCGAACTGGGCCTTTCCGCCCAGAGGCTGCTGCGTGATCATCGAGTATGGACCCGTCGAACGGGCGTGGATCTTGTCATCCACGAGGTGGACCAGCTTCAGCATGTAGATCTCACCGACGGTGATCTCGTTGTCGAACGGTTCACCGGTGCGACCATCGAACAGCTGGGCTTTGCCGTCGGGGCCGACGAGCTTGTTGCCATCTCTATTGGGCCGGGCCGACGCCAGCACATCCATGATCTCGTCCTCGCGGGCGCCATCGAAGACCGGAGTAGCCACCCGGGTCCATGGTTCGGCGCCTGACGCGGCCGGACTCGTGTTCTTCAATGGTTCCCAGCCCTGTCGGGCAGCCCATCCGAGATGGGTTTCCAACACCTGCCCGAGATTCATACGTGAGGGCACTCCCAGCGGAGACAGAATGATGTCGAGCGGGGTGCCGTCGGACATGAATGGCATGTCCTCTTCCGGAAGGATCTTGGCCACGATTCCCTTGTTTCCGTGACGACCGGCCAGCTTGTCGCCTTCGGAGATCTTCCTCTGCTGGGCGACATAGACCCTGACCAACTCGTTCACGCCGGGCGGAAGATCAAAACCTTCGCTGCGACGGAACACCTTGACGGCGATGACCTTCCCGGACTCGCCGTGAGGGACCTTCATCGAGGTATCGCGCACCTCGCGGGCCTTCTCGCCGAAAATGGCCCTGAGCAGCCGTTCCTCGGGGGTCAGTTCTGTCTCGCCTTTGGGCGTGACCTTCCCCACCAGGTAGTCACCGGGGCCGACCTCGGCTCCCACGCGGATGATTCCTTCCTCATCGAGATCGGCGAGAACCTCATCGGCGACGTTGGGGATGTCCCGGGTGATCTCCTCGGCGCCGAGCTTGGTGTCGCGAGCGTCGATCTCGTGCTCTTCGATGTGAATCGAGGTGAGCACATCATCCTTGACGAGACGCTGCGAGAGGATGATGGCGTCTTCGAAGTTGTGACCGTTCCACGGCATGAAGGCAACGAGCAGGTTCCTACCCAGGGCAAGCTCCCCGCCATCGGTCGAGGGGCCGTCCGCAAGCACGTCCCCCTTCTCCACCTTGTCACCTTCGCGAATCAGGATCTTCTGATTCATGCAGGTTCCCTGGTTGGAACGCTCGAACTTGTCGAGCACGTAAGTGTGCTTCTGGTTGGCACCCTTTTCCTTGACGACAATCGTCTTTCCCGTCACTTCGACGACCTCGCCATCGACCTGGGAAACGATCATGTCTCCGGAGTCCTTGGCGGCGCGGCCTTCGACACCAGTGCCCACCAGCGGTGCGTCGGCTTGCAGGAGGGGAACGGCCTGGCGCTGCATGTTCGAACCCATCAGCGCCCTGTTGGCATCGTCGTGCTCGAGGAATGGAATCAGAGCCGTGGCGATCGAGACGATCTGCTTGGGTGAGACATCCATGAAATCGACTTCCTTGGGTGTCACGTAATCCACATCGCCACCTGAGCGCCGAACCAGAACACGATCGTTCATGAAGCGGCCGTTGGTCTTGAGCGGTGCGTTCGCCTGAGCAATGACGAAACGCTCCTCCTCGGTGGCAGTCAGGAACTCGATCTCATCGGTGACCTTGCCGGCCTCGACCTTCCGGTACGGGGTCTCGATGAACCCGAACCGGTTGACCCTGGCGTAACTGGCCAGAGAGCCGATCAAACCGATGTTGGGACCCTCGGGAGTCTCGATCGGGCACATGCGCCCATAGTGAGACGAGTGGACGTCGCGAACCTCGAAACCGGCCCGCTCACGGCTCAGGCCGCCGGGTCCCAGCGCCGAGAGGCGGCGCCGATGTGTGAGACCGGCAAGCGGATTCGGCTGATCCATGAACTGGCTCAGCTGCGAGGTCCCGAAGAACTCCTTGATCGAAGCAGTCACAGGCCGGATGTTGATCAGGCTCTGGGGGGTGATCGCCTCGGGGTCCTGGGTGGTCATGCGCTCGCGCACGACCCGCTCGAGTCGGGTCAGGCCCACCCGGACCTGATTCTGAATCAACTCGCCCACGGTGCGGATTCGGCGATTGCCGAAGTGATCGATGTCATCGGTGACCACATCGATCTCGGTACCGAGATGGGTCTTTATCGTCTTGTCGCCGGCATGAAGCGCCACCAGGTATCTGATCGCGTCCACGATGTCCTCGTCGCGCAACAGCGAGAGATTGTCCACTCGATAATTGGCGGGCGGGTCCTCGCGGAATTTCTGGTTGATCTTGTAGCGGCCGACCATGGTCAGGTCGTAGCGCTTCGGGTTCCGGAACAGAGTCTGGATGAGGCCGCGCGCCGACTCGACGGTCGTCGGCTCACCGGGACGCAGCTTCCGATACAGATCGATCAGAGCCTCGTCCTTGTCTGTGACCGTGTCGCGTTCCAGCGTGTTCTTTATCGACTCGGCGCCATCGAACAGCGCCAGGATCTCTTCGTCACTCTCGGCGATGCCCAATGCCCGCAAGAAGGCCGACACATACTGGCGACGCTTCCGGTCGACGCGCACACCGATGGTGTCGCGCTTGTCGGTATCGAACTCCAACCAGGCACCGCGACCGGGAATGATCTTGCCGGCATAGATGTACCGGTCGGAGGTCTTGTCTGCCGTGGAATCGAAGTACACACCCGGCGAGCGGACCAACTGGGAGACCACGACTCGCTCGGTTCCGTTGATGATGAAGACACCGTTCTCGGTCATCATCGGGAAGTCACCAAGAAAGACCTGCTGCTCCTTGATCTCGCCCGTCTGCTTGTTCATGAACCGGGCAGTGACATGGAGAGGCTTGGAATAGTTCTGATCACGTTCCTTGCACTCGTCGATGCTGAGAAGCGGATCGCCAAAACGGTGATCGGTCAGTTCGAGAGCAAGAGAACCCGTGAAGTCTTCGATCGGAGATATCTCCTCGAAGATGTTCTTGAGGCCTTCGTCTAGAAACCAGGCGAATGACTTGTGCTGCACTTCCAACAAGTCAGGAAGTGGCAAGATCTCAGGGATCTTGGCGAATGAGAGGCGCTCAGCGACGCGCGAGGACAATATATGCCTCCTTGGAGTCCGGACAACCAGAAACACGAACGCTACCAGCCGCGTCCGTTGACGGCAAACCGCACATCAAGTTGTCCGGCGACACCGCCGGGACCGAAACCCGGAGACCTCGGTCTGTGGGCATCCTAAGGGCAGAACGGGAAATCCGTCAAGGTGTGTTGCGAAATTTGCACGATTCCCCGGTTGGTCCTGAGACCTGAAAACGTCAACTCGCAACAGGCCTCACACCCGAATCTCGTCGGCGACCTCTCTGAGAATCACGCGGTCGGTGATCGTCACCAACCGATACCCGGTGTCGATAGCTCCAAGAATCTTGAGCCTGGCGATCGACTCGTTCACCGTTTGGCGGGCCACGCCCAAGAGCGTGGCCATCGAATCCTGGGAGAGGTGAACCTCCCCCGACCGGTCACCTTCCTCCACGATGAGGTCGGCGACCTGAGCCAGGACCGTCTTCCGCATCAGGTGGATGACACGCCTCTGGGTTTCCTCGAGCTGGCGAAGACCGGCGACAAGCCAGCGCATACACACAGCAGGATGCTTGGAGAGTTCTGGGATCAGCCGGTCCCGATGGAATTGATAGGCGGAGACCCTTCCCACCGCTCTGGCGCTGGATATGTAGGTTCCCTGGCCAAACATGGCGATGTCGCCAAGCACCGATCCAGGTCCCACCCTGGCAACCACCCTGCGTTTGCCGCTCGACGTGCGATAGATCTCCACCTCGCCGGATGAGATCAAGAATGCACTCGATGCCGGCTCCCCCTCCTTGAAGAGATGGGTTCCGGGATACTTCGAAATCGACTCCCCGGCACCAGCGACCATCTCGAGGTCTTCCGAGCTGAGCGGCAGGTAGTCGGGGCGTCCAAACGATCGGGCCAGCCAGGCCAGGTGCTGCTGGTTCGCTGAGTCCACGACAACCACAACCGTCGGGAGGCTGACATTGTTCCTGGCATTCCAGCGGGTTCGGAAGCGCTGGACGGAAGGAAGGCCGAACCGTCGGCGTTGTAGAACACATGATCACAGGAGTCTTCGAGGGAGGCGGAATCAAGGGACTCGCCCTTGCGGGGGCAGCTTCGGCCGCCATCGACAACGGGAATGAGTTTCACCGGGCCATCGGTACTTCGGCCGGCGCCATGGTCGCTTCGTTGGTCATCGTGGGCTACCGGGGTGAGGAGCTACGCGACACGGTGTGTTCGATCGACTGGCCGTCCCTCCTGGACGCCGGTCCGATCGCATCCATCCCGGGGATCGGCAAGCACCTGGCCATGGTGTTTCGCAAGGGTCTCTACCGGGGTGACCGGCTCGAGTCGGTGTGGGCCGACCTTCTCGCCCAAAAAGGCGTCCGCACATTTGGCGACCTACCTCGCGACGCCCTCACCATCGTCGCCACCGACCTCGAACATGCCCGGGGGCTAACCCTCCCCGACGACCTTCCCAGATACGGCCACGAACCCTCGGAGTTCTCCGTGGCCACAGCGGTGAGGATGTCGGCGACCGTCCCATTCCTGTTCCAGCCGGTGCCGATGCTCGACGCCACAACAGGTGAACAGATACTGGTCGTGGATGGAGCCATGACTTCGAAATTCCCCGTCCAGCTGGCGACACGGGGCCCCGACGTGGTCGGATTCCGCCTCACCAGTCCGGAAGGAAACCACACGCACACAACGGTGAAAGGCCCGGTCTCGCTGGCCCGAGCGGTGATGGGCTCGGGGATCTCGGCCCGCGAATCCCTTCCCGTGTTGTGCGGGCGCCTGCAAAACATCGTCGAGATCCCGGTAGCCCACGACTCACTCGATTTCGACATCACACCCGAAGATGCCGGCGCCCTCTATCAGATCGGATACGACGTGGCATCGCGTCAGTTCGCCGCGAAGGCCGGCTGAGTCACACCAAGGCAGCCAGTGCGCCCGAGAGCGTCGGGTCGTCCCCGGCACCCACGGCCCTCAACACGATGTATCCGACAATCGTGAGGACCAGGGCTATCACAAGCCCGATCAGCCACTCAGGCATCCGGGCATCTTCTCTGATATGGCGCATGTCGACAGTCTCGCGGGTCCCGACCGCGATGCACAAGCACATTTAGTCTGCGGCGATGGAACGACTTCTTCCCTCCGGTGTCCACCTGCTCAACGAAGGCTATGTCGGATCACGCGTCGCCAGCACGGTGGGCCTGGTGATCGACGGGGATTCGGTGATAGTCATCGACCCGGGGATGGTCTCCTCGAAGAGTCGCATCATCGATCCGCTCGCCGGATCCGGCTTCACCCCCGAGCAGGTCACAGATGTCGTGCTCTCGCACCACCATCCCGATCACACCATGAATGCCGGGCTGTTCCCCAACGCCTGGGTTCACGATCACTGGGCCCGCTACCGCGACGACGGTTGGGACTCCCGCCCCGCCGATGGCCATGAGGTCTCGCCGTCGGTTCGGCTAATGGCCACACCCGGGCACACGCCGGAGGACATCTCAACAGTGGTGACAGTTGGATCAGCCGTCGCGGTGTTCACCCACCTGTGGTGGCACGAAGACGGACCGCCCGAAGATCCCCTAGCCGTCGACCCCCCGTCGCTGCATCGCCACCGATCGGGGATCCTGGAGATCGCGTCGGTGATCATTCCCGGGCACGGACCGCCCTTCCGCCCCACCGCTTCGACACCGAGATGACTCAGTCCGGGGGCGTGTCCACGATTCGGATGGAATCGGGCAAATAGGTGCGGATCGTCGGGTAGGCGAGATCGATGGCCGGCTCCTGGGCGAAGGCCCGCAAGATGGCCTTCCACATCGCCTGCTGGATGCCGCGCCGCTCCCGGACCGGAACCAGGTAACGACACGTGAGCAGGACTCCCGAGTCCTGGACCGACAGGTACACCGTTGGATCCAGATGTGTGTACCTGATGAAATACCCCTGCGAGGCCTTACGCATGTGCTCGGCGAACCTCTTCGCGTGGGGGTCGGGGGTGTTGTCGGCGAGCACCCCCCGGAGTATCTCTTCGCAGCGCTCCCAATCCGACTCGAATGTGATCAGCACCGGGATCTCGTCCCAGATGAACGGGAAACCTTCGGTGTAGTTGTGGAGCTCCTGGGTGAAGACCAGGCCATTGGGAACGTGGACCAGCCGCCCCGTCGATTGGTCGGCGGCCACCCAGTTGCCGATCTCGAGCATCGTGAACCGGAACACACGTATGTCGACCACATCGCCGCGGCGTCCGTCGATCTCGATCCGGTCTCCGACCTTGAACGGCCGCCTCAACACCAGATAGACCCAACCGGCCAGGTTCTTGAGGACGTCGGACAGTGCGATGGCGATACCCGCAGAAACGATGCCGATGTAGGTGAGGGCCCCACCGATGCCCCCCAGCCAGATGTTGACAAGGATCAGAAAGGTGATGGCGGTTGCGGTATAGGTCCCGTACTTCCTCGTCTTGAACCAGACCTCGGCATCGTCGATGCGCTGGTGGACGATGCGCAGGACGATCGCCCGGATGATGAGCACGACCACAATCAGCAGCACGGTCTCCACGAGGCGCACCTGCGCCGGAGACAGATCAAGGTCCTTAAGCCATTCACTCATGAAACAGGAGGTTACGCCAGGTCGCAGCCTGAGAGCGTCTCTCTCATCCAGTTTGCGAGAGTGTCGGCGCACATCTCCACTTCGTCGAGGCTGACGCTCTCATCGGCAGCATGAGCCGTCCGGGCGTCGCCCGGTCCGAACATCACCGTGGGAATGTCCCCCACGTTGATCAGAAGCCGCATGTCGGCGCCGTAGGGAACACCGACCAACTCCGGTCGTCGACCGGTCACCGCTTCTGCAGCTGCAGCCAATCCCGTGGGCAGGGGGTGATCGATGGGAACCGCGGCCGAATCGAACCTGCCTCCCCACACCTCGACCATCACCGGATGCGTGGACAGGAAGTCATGGCGTTCCCCGGCGGTCTTGACGGCGCTTCGGAGTTCCGCCTCGGCTCCGGAGCAGTCCTGGCCGAGACGAACACCGTATCTGCCCTCGGCGGCGAGATGATCCATCACCGTCGACGGCCAATTCCCGCCCCTCACCCGGCCGATGATGGTCGGGTAGGGAAGACCGATCGCCCGCATCAGGGGATTGGTCTCACTCTGATTACGGACCTGCTCGTCCTCGGAGAGAGCCGCCATCAGGTATGCCAGGTTGTCCAGTGCTGACACGCCTTCAAGGCGCCGCGAAGCGTGTGCCGCACGGCCGGGAACCGTGAGCCGGAACGTGATTGCCCCGGCATGCGCCACGACCACGTCGAGACTGGTTGGCTCGGTGATGACGGCCATGTCGGCGTCCAACCCCGCCCTGAGGACCGCGAACGTGCCTGCTCCGCCATCCTCCTCCCCCGGGACGGATGCGAATATCACCTCTCCGACGATGCCTGCGGTGTCGGCGGCCAGCCGGCGCACGGCATCGAGAGCCGCCACCAAACCGCCCTTCATGTCACACGACCCTCGTCCATAGAGCCGGCCATCGCGGATGTGTGGTTCAAAGGGTGGAGTCACCCAGCCGGCTCCGGCAGGAACGACATCGCAATGGGCAAGCAACACCAACCGCGGCCCCGGCCGACCGGTATCCAATCTGCCCACCACAGCCGGCAGTTCCCCACGGTCGACTTCCATACCCGGGAACTGGGGATCCGCGGTCAACTTGTCCAGGTCGGGCTGGATTCGCTCCACTTCAAGCCCGGCCATATCCAGCATCCGGGAGATCTCGTCCTGGATCTGGCCCTCCTGGCCGGTGACCGATGGGATGGCGACAAGGGAGGCCAACTCCGCCGCAAGGCTCATGCGCGCAACACGGGACGGGTGAGACAGGTCGGCCCTCCCGATCCGTTTACACAGATCTCCTGGCCGTCAAAGGTGTGCACCTCAACACCGGCGTCCTCGAGTGACCGCGCCGTCTCCGGGCTTCCTTCGGCCATCACGACGATGCCCGGACTCACCGCGAGAACGTTGCAGCCCAGAGTGGCCACCTCGGCAGCCGGAATGTCGATCATCTCGACGCCGAAGTCGAGCAACAAGGCATGAAGGCCGGCAGGGAGCCGGGTGAGTTCCACGACGGCAAGGTCGTCTCGAACCGGGGAGATGACGCTGAGCATGTGAAGACACTCTTCGGGTCCGGCGCCGTACGGCACATCGAACACGTGAATCTCACCGCCGAGTATCTCCGACAGTTGCTCGATTCCCGACTGGTTGGTGCGAAGAGAGCGTCCGATGCAGGCCACATGAGGGCGAAGCCAGAAGACGTCGCCACCATCCACAGTCCCGGGCGCCTCGATTTGGCCGCGGATGGGAATCCCGTGGGCCGTGAACCAGGCCCCCTGAACATGCTCCTCGCCTCTCCGGCCCGCCTTCCCGGAGCGAAGCAGAACCGCACCATCGGTGGTCACGAGCGCAGGGTCGTATTGATATATGAGATCGGGACTGGCTGTTTCCGCTCCCAGTTCGTGCACGGTCACGCCCAGGTCCATCAGAAGCCGCACGAAAGCATCGTGCTCCCGCTGGGCTGCTGGCAGATCCACCTCCCACCGGTACCCGTTGGTCGGGTCGGCGAACGCGGCTCCGAAGGCAGAATCGGGCCGTTTGACGAGGACATGGCGAAGCGGTGCCGTCATGCTCTGCGCCCCGTACTCGATCATTACCAGATCGTATCCTCGATCGCAGTCACAGTCTCGACGTGGTGCCCGCCATCACGGTGGCCGGGAGATCGAATCGTGCCCGCACGTGCCCACCTCTCGGAAGAAGGATCACCGTCCAGCCAGATCCGCAAGCGCCCCGCAGACCTCGTCCACTTCGGCCTCGGTCGATGTGTTCACAAACCCGATCCGCACCAGGCCTCCCGACTCGAGCAGGCCGAGTGCAGCCATGGGCTCCACCGCGTAGTAGTGGCCGGCCCAGACATTTATTCCGCGTCCGGCCAGTGCGGAGGCCACGTCGGCCGCCGGGAAACCGGCGACCGACACAGCAAAGGTGGTCACTCGTCGCTCCATGGAAGGGCGTCCGAAAAGCCTGACACCGGGAGGAAGACCAGCAAGGAAACGGCGGCCCAGGCCGGCTTCGTGTGCGCCGATCTGCTCGTAGGCATCGTCGAGTCGCTCCCGCCGGGTCCGACCAGACCCGAGCGAAGCCAGGTGATCGACTGCGGCGGTCAAGCCCGCCAGCAACGCAAAGCTGGGAGTACCTGTTTCGAATTTTCCCGGAGGATCCGCAGGAGCAGGACGCACTTTGTAGGCCGACGTTTGATCCAGAACCTCGCGCCGGCAAAACAGAGCCCCAACATGGGGGCCGAAGAACTTGTATGCCGAACACACCAGGGCGTCCACTTCCAGCGCCGCCACGTCGATGCGCCTATGGGGCGCAAGGTGCACGGCGTCCACGTAGCAAAGCGCCCCGACCCGATGAGCTGCCCGGGCCACCCGTCCCACATCGACAAGCGAGCCGAAGGCGTTCGAGCACGCTGTAACGGCAACGAGTTTGGTTCGCTCATCGATCAGCGACTCGAGATGGTCGATGTCGAGGGTGGCGTCGTCAAGATGGACGTCGGCAAAGACAGTTTCCGCGCCTCGATCGCGGGCCGCCAGCACCCACGGAGTCACGTTGGCATCGTGGTCGAGCCTCGACACGACGATTCGATCCCCAGTTTTCCACCCGGCTGCCAGGGCACGGCTGAACGCGAAGGTGATCGACGTCATGTTGGCGCCGAACACGATCTCCCCCGGGCTGCCTCCGAGCAGGTCTGCAGCCGCTATCCGGGCCGAGTCGACCACAGCCTGGGATGCATGACTCGCTGTGAATGAACCACCGACATTCGAGGCCGCCTGGGCCAGCGCCGACCCCACCGCCTCGATCACAATGTCCGGAACCTGGGTTCCCGCCGGACCATCGAGGAACGCCGGTGCAGCTTCGGCCCTCAGCGAGGGGAAGCGGTTGCGCAGCGAATTCACGTCCAGTGCCATGAGAACCGACGCTAGCCAAGCCGGATACGCTTCCGAGGATGAAAGAGATCATGACGAGAGTCCCCCGTGCCCGCTGAGAAGGTCACCATTGGATGGCGCGAGTGGGTCTCTCTGCCTGACCTAGGGGTAGCAGCGCTGAAAGCAAAAATCGACACCGGAGCACGCTCGGCAGCTCTGCACGCGTTCGACCTCGAAATCCTCACAAAGGACTCAGGCGAGATCGCCAGGTTCACGATCCACCCCGTCCAACGGTCTTCGGCCGACTGGATCGCCGTCGAGGCTCCAGTCGTCGGTTGGCGAACAGTCCGTAACCCGGGTGGACGTCGCGAAACCCGTCCGGTCATTTCGACCAGGATCCGGCTCGGAAAGCTCCTCAAGGCCGAGATCACCCTCACCGACCGCGACGAGATGGGGTACCGGCTTCTCCTGGGCCGCCACACGGTGAGCAGACGTTTCCTGGTCGACCCGGGTCGCTCCTATCTCCTGGGCGATACCCCCTCACGCGGATAGCCGACCAGCAGCCGATAGTGCGATCGCTTCGGGTTGCGGGACGGTGGCGACCTGCAACCATGCGCCGATGCAAATCGGAATCCTCTCCCGTGACTCGACCCTGTACTCGACCACGCGGCTCAAAGAAGCTGCCAAAGCGCGCGGCCATGAGGTTCGGGTGGTGGATTACCTCCGCTGCTACATGAACATCACCTCGGCCAAACCCCAGATCCTGTTTCGAGGCGAGTCACTCACATTCGACGCAGTGATACCCCGCATCGGTGCCTCATACACGTTTTATGGTGCCGCCGTCGTCAG